>JAFGHG010000051.1 GCA_016939345.1 Candidatus Omnitrophota bacterium | reverse complement strand
GTTTTTTGGTTGCCGGCAGGATCCATGCCAAGTATTTTTCCTCTTTTTGAACAGATATAACCCACTATATTGCTTGCATACTCCTCTGGTGTCGTGACTTCTAATTTCATACAGGGCTCAAGCAATACAGGGCTGGCCTTGCCAAAAGCTTCTCTGAAACAGCCCATGGCTGCTAATTTAAATGCTATCTCAGAAGAATCGACCTCATGATATGAACCGTCAATCAGGTTTATTTTGATATCGACTACCTTATAGCCGGCAAAAGGGCCTTTCTTCATCGCCTCCTTGAAGCCTTTTTCCACCGCAGGTATATAGTTTTTGGGTATTGCCCCGCCTTTTATGCTGTCGATAAATTCAAAACCTTTACCGGCTTCATTAGGAAGAAGCTCTATGATAACATGCCCGTATTGGCCTCTGCCGCCTGTCTGTTTTACATGCTTATACTCCTGGGTAACCTGTCCTTGTATGGTTTCTTTGTAGGCTACTTTGGGCTGGCCTACTTCAGCATTAATCTTAAACTCTTCTTTTATTCTATCTACGATAATCTCAAGATGCAGTTCACCCATGCCTGAAAGAATGGTCTCGGAAGTCTCTTCGTCGGTATAGGCTGTGAAGGTCGGATCTTCTTCGGCCAGCTTAGCCAAAGCCTTGCCAAGCTTGTCCTGGTCAGTCCGGCTTGCAGTCTTAATGCTGATAGAAACAACCGGTTCAGAAAACTCTATTCTTTCCAAGACTATCGGATTTTCTTTATTGCATAAAGTATCGCCGGTCAATGTAGAGTTAAGGCCGACTAAAGCAACGATGTCTCCGGCAAAAGCTGAATCCAGGTTTTCGCGCTGATTAGCATGCATCTGAACTATCCTGCCAACTCTTTCTTTTTTATCTTTTATGGGATTGAAAATATAAGTTCCAGCCTTTAAAACACCTGAATATATTCTGGTATAAACTAATTTGCCCACATGTTTGTCAGCCTGGATCTTAAAGGCTAAACCGCAAAAATCCTCATCATCTCTGGTTTGCCTCGATATGATTCTATCAGTTTCCTCAGGATCTTGGCCTTGGACCGGAGGCAGATCTTTTGGCGAAGGCAAATAATCAACAACCGCATCCAAAAGGTTCTGCACGCCTTTATTTTTAAAAGCTGAGCCGCAGAAAACAGGAACTAAATCATTAGAAATTACACCTTTACGTATTGCCCTTTTCAGCTGGTCTTGAGTTATAGCCTCAGGGCTCTGCAAATACTGTTCGGTTAATTCAGGACAACAACCAGCAGCTTTTTCAAGGAGGCTCTTATATAGTTTCTGATATTGATCTTTATACCCAACAGGCATGTCCTCTACTTTAAAGCCTTTATCCTTAAGGCTTTCATCATAAATGTAGGATTTCATTGTAATCAGGTCTATAACCCCCTTAAATTTCTCTTCAGCTCCAATGGGAATCTGCATAGCGCAGGCATTTGCTCCTAAAGTCTTCTCGATATCGTTTACCACAGCAAAATAATCTGCGCCTTTTCTGTCCATCTTATTTACAAAAGCTATCTTAGGAACTTTATATTTATCTGACTGGCGCCAGACTGTTTCAGACTGGGGTTCTACACCTCCTACAGCACAGAACACAGCTACTGCTCCGTCTAAAACCCTCAGGGACCTCTCTACTTCAGCAGTAAAATCAACGTGACCGGGTGTATCTATAATGGTAATTCTGTTTTCCCTCCAAAAACAACTGGTAGCAGCAGAGGTGATCGTAATACCCCTTTCCTGCTCTTGCTTCATCCAGTCCATCTGGGCTTTACCGTCGTGCACTTCTCCGATCTTATGAGAGCGGCCGGTATAAAATAAAATCCTTTCAGTAAGCGTGGTTTTACCGGCATCAATATGGGCCATTATGCCGATATTACGGGTCAATGATAAATCTATCTTTCTGACCGGAGGGGGCTCTTCTTCTTTTTTCTTTTGCCTGGCTAAGGCTGTTTCTTCCGTATCAAGCGGCTTCTGGACTTCTTCTGCTTCATCTTGTAACTTCTCCTGCTGCTGGACAAGCTCAAAGCCAGCCTCAGGCTGGCTATCTTGGGCTTCTGTATCATCTGAAACAACAGAGGCTTCTTTATCTGGATAATCTGTTTTAGCTGTTTCAATGACTTGCGAAGGGATGCTCTCTTGTTGCTCAGCCATAGGCTCAATAAAGCCTCTGCTGCGCTCTAACTCATGAAGCTGATGAGCTATGCGCATTCGTTGAATGTCTATTTTTTTAATTTCATTATCTTTTATCTCTAATTCTTTGGTCTTTATTTCCAGCTCATGCTTCAGCTCGTTAAGCTCTTCCTCCAGCTTTCTGTAATCAACTCGGGAAACCCACTCACTCTCCTCCTCCTTTTTCTTCATTTCGCTAATAGTATTGGCATGTTCAATGACCTTTTTTTGAAAACTGGATATCTTGTCTGATTTCTCGCGGATAAGATTGTTTAAAATCAGAATATTCTCGTTAAGATTCTTTATCTGGATCTGAAGTTCCTCTATATGACGGTTGGCTTCGGTAAGCTTTCGTTCGGCATCTACGTTTTTTGAAAATTCATTTTCAAGTTCTTTTTCTTTTTCTGCAAGCTTGGCTGAAAGTTCATGAACAGGATCTCGGTCTTTTTTGATCAATTTCTGCTGGGCGATCAGCCATTTTTTTTGCTGACGGGCCTGGTCCTTTAATTCTTTTTCTTTAGCTTTCAACTCCTGAAGCTCTCTTTCTAGAGCAATAGTCTCTTCTCTCGCTTTTTTAAGGTCCTGGCTGTCAGTGGAAAGCTGATGCATCTTTTGTTTTAATGATTTGATATGTTCGGTAAGATCCTGTATCTTCTGTTCCTGGGGGCTGGGCTTCGATCTAAGGCCTACAGACAGTTGCGGCTCGTCGTCAACCGAATACATGAATTTGACAACCAGCATAGCAGCCACACCGCATAGAGTGAAAATTATGAGCAAGGCCATATCTTAGGCTTCCTTGGCAATTGACCTGACGATATCTCTTTTAGTCACAATGCCGATAAGTTTCTGCCCTTTGAGAACAGGGCAATAATAGACATCTTTTTCAAGCATTATTGTAGCAGCATCCTCTACGCTCATATCTTCGCTAAAAGAAACATATTCTTTAATCATGATCTCAGAAACTTTGCTTGCTGTAACTTTTTTTATCTCCTCCTCAAACTTTTTTACGCCGAAAGTAAAAAACCCCATGGCTATATGGATAAATGAAGGCAAATGGACATTCTTATCCAAAAACATAACACCTTTTTCAAGGGCTAACCCCAGGAGATTGCCCTGGTCATCAACTACAGGCGCTCCGCTTATATTTTTATCAATGAGAAGATCTGCGAACTTACGCACCTGCATATCCGGACTTACTGTAATAATTTCTTTTGTCATCATTTCTTTTACTAACATTACACCCTCCTTTTAATATTAAAATTATAACATATATATCAAACAATAAAAAGACAGCAATCTTCTGTTCTCAATAAGATTTCTTGATAATAACCGGGGTTTTGATATAATTTATCACATGCTGGAAGAAAGAATATATCAAGACTACTGTCAGGCTTTAAAAGCCAAAGAAAAAGAAAAATCATCTTTTTTGAGTTTTATCCGCTCGGCTTTAAAAAACAAGGCCATAGAGCTGAGAAAAGAAAAGTTAGATGATAATGAGGCTGTTTCGGTAATCAGAAAAGAGAAAAAACGCATCCTGGACGCCAAAGAAACCATAAGCTCTTCCCAGCGCCAAGACCTTATGGCCAGCATCGAAAAAGAATTATCAATACTTGAGCAATATCTGCCTCAACCCTTAAGCGATAATGAGCTTGCGGCGATAATAGAACAGGCGATAAACCAGACCGATGCCGCTTCCTTAAAAGATATGGGTAAAGTAATGAAAAATGTGCTTGAGGCTGCAGGGGCCAGAGCAGATTCAAAAAAAATCAGCCAACTGGTCAAAGAAAGACTTTCATCGTTATAGCTCTCCTGACCATTCTACATCACCGCTTTTCCCCAGTTCCTTAAAAAGATCCTGGACAAACTCTGTAACTGGATGGGTGTTTTTTTCTTCGGCCTTTTTTATTAAATCTTCCAGGATGCCGGGCCTTTCCATACGCTGGAGTATTTTATCAAGATTAAAATCAACTTCACCGTCAAAATATTTTACAAAATCCTCTATAAAATATTCTATGCTATAGTTTGTCCGGTAATCCCTTAAGGAAGAAAGTCTTTCTTTCTTTTTCCGCCTCTGGGATTCGATGGGCCTGTCATCTTGATTATTGTTATTATTTTTCTGAATCATTTTTAATAAGACCGGCGGGCATATCAGCGAGGAATTAATGAAATGTCTTCATCGGGCAGCCATGAATGCCATGACTTAACTGTTTCCTGCATTTTCCACACGCCAAGGGGGTCTTTGTTCAAAAGTACGTATACGCCCGCGCCGGAAAAATCATCCCACTGCGTACCGGCATAAACCAGCGCTTGAGCACCCCTAAGGCTGTAGCCGACCCGGGAAAAAGTCAAAATACCTCTTGAACCTGGATATTTCTCATAATACCTATCCCAGCCGTCTTTATAGCTAAAAATATAGTTTATCTCTTGGGGGGTTATGATCCTATACCATGCTCTCTGTGTTATATATCCTTCTAAAGGATATGAATGAATATTCTTGGCTACGAAATCATTTATAACAGATGGCCTTAAGCCTAAAGTCGATGATTTTACATGATCCATCTCTTCTTTTAAAGAATCAAGACCTAACCCCAGAGCTGTCTGGCCTCTTATGCTTATCATTTTATCCGGATCATTGCCATACCATTGATCCAGCACTGTAGAGTAAATCAAATAGTCTTCGGGCGAGAAAATATATTCAGCAGTCAAAATACAACAAGGCAAGAGCAGGCAGACCCAAAAGACGAAAATATTTATAAAGTTTTTCATTCAAAGCGATGTTCTTTGAGCATTCTGCAGGATCACATCTTTTCCAGGGCACTCTTAAGAAGAGGCATGACAGCTGCTAATTCCTCTTTGGACATGCGCCCTAGTTTGGTAAAACGAAAATTCCCGTTTGCGTCTTTGTTTTCTCTGGTTATCTGCACTTTATTCGGGCCTTTGTTATAAGAAAAGACGCTGACATTGATTCTCGTTGCCTCTGTTTCCCATGAATCAGCAAAAACATTTTCATCTAGACTGCTATCATAGGGCATGGAATCCTCCTTTTTAGTGATTTTAATCTTTTTCTTTTTTGAAAAAAAACACGTACAAGGGCTTGATTATAGACAAAAGAAATATGGTAATAAACCACTCTTTTTTTATCACGATAATCCTGGGCGCGAATTTAATCACTAAAATCACAAAGCAGACAGTGACAATCTGGATCAGTTTTAAATCAAAAAAACTTAATTTTTTGACTTTTTTATTCAGCTCAGCATATAAACCCATTTTCTCCCTCCTTATTAGAGAGTTTTGAGCGAATAGAGTGGATATATAAATATAATAATATTATCTATTATATCTGTCAAGATAATATAAAAAATCAAGAGGATGAATGAGTGAAGTGTCTTTCGACAAATGCAATTATCTTTTCCTGATCAGCTGAAGTTATATTAAAAAATTCAAGGCCCATTCCCGGATAGTCCTTTGGCTGCAGCTCTTGATCTGCAACCCAGGCAACTCTCGCATCAACCTCCATAAGCCCTGGTTTCGGCAGAAGGCTTATCTTGACCTCAAGCAGGTCCTGGGCTCTAAAAACATGCTCAGTCGTAACAAAAACGCCCTCGGCGCTTAAGTTGATTATCTCACCTTTAAATAATATAGGCTCTGGAGAAAATTTATGCTTAAAAGCAATGGCGGTTTTAAAAGGTATTCTTTTAAACCTCCTCCTCAAAGGGTCAGGAATATTCTGCCCTGACTCTTTATCCTCATCCAGCGACTTTATAGCTTCGGATTCATTAGAGTAATATTTAAAT
>JAFGHG010000050.1 GCA_016939345.1 Candidatus Omnitrophota bacterium | reverse complement strand
CCATAGCATACATAGCTAAAGAAAATAAAAACTGAAATAAAGCTAATAAACGGCTCTTCATTCTTCCTCCTTATTCAGGTGTTCTTTAAACCAGTCTTTGACCTCTTTGATAAATATATCTTTAAAATCTTTCATCATATACTCTGCATGCGGGCCATTTTCGATCATAAGCAATTTTTTTACAGCTGTTGTCTTTTCATAAAGTTCCTTTGAATGTCTGGGGGCTATAACCCAGTCTTTCAAACCATGAATAAACAATGTAGGGATTTTAAGCTTTGAAACATTATCTATGGGTTTTTCTTTTTTCAGCCAAAAAGCCCCCGGCCTTACCCCTTTGCCGGTTCTGCCTTCTGAATTAAATAAAGTATAAACCAAATCTTCCTGCCAGTTTAAGGCCCAGAAATTATAGTCTATTTGAGAAAATTCCGATACCGGGCTCACACAGATCAATGCGTCCAAGTCATTAGATTTGCTAAGGGTATTTATGCTGATACTTGCTCCTATAGAAAAAGATATCAAGCCGGTTTTTTTATAATTTTTCTTCCTTGCATAGTCAATCACTGTTTCAAGGTCGTTATTTTCCTTACTCATCCAGCTAAACAATCCAGTACTTTTGCCGTGACCCCGGAAATCAAACATAATCACATCATAATCAGCACAAAGTATTTTTGCTAGCTCCTGAAGAACAACAGCATCTTTGCTGTTATAAAATCCGTGGGCGATCACCACCAGTTTATCATTATCACCTTTATAATGGTAATAAGCAATCTTGGCTTTGTCTTTTGTCTGCAACACGCCAAACTCTCTCTGCACTATATGACCTCCAGTTAAAAAAAGGCTGTTAGCTAAAATCAAGAAGGTGTTTAACAATAACATTGGGTTCTACCTCAAACAAACCTTCCATCTTCATCTCGGTTTTGATCCTCTTTATCTGCTCCATTACTTCAGCGGCTATTTCTTCTGTATCTTCATGCTCGCTTATCTTTAAAGGTTGGCCGAAGCTTACTTCAACCGGATATCTTCTTGGATATTTTTTAGAAAGCGGCCAGGCCAGGTGCGCTCCATCAATAGCAAAAGGAATTATCCGGGTATTGGTCTTCTTAGCTATTACCGCCACACCTTTTTTCCCTTGAAGAATTTTACCGTCGGGAGAGATCCTGCCTTCAGGAAATATACCTATGCTTTTATTGCTCTCTAAAATCCGCACAGCTTCTCTGATTGAATCTTTATTAAACCCTCCTCTTTTTATAGGAATAAATCCCAGCTGCCTGGCTAGAAAACCTATGAATTTTACCTTAAATACGCTGTCAGCAACCAAAAAATATATCTGATAAGGGTACGCGGCCATAAGTACCACGCCGTCTAAAAGGCTGGTGTGGTTTCCGGCTAAAATTGCTTTAGTATTGGAAGGTAAATTATTTAGACCTTGAACTTTGAGATCAAATAAAAAGCTGCAGATCAATCGAAGGGCTCCCTTTATAATCCTGTAGCCAAGCTGGCCCATTGAAAGAAAAATTATTGCTGATGTTAACAGGCTGACTAAACTCATCAGGCCAAAAATAGGCATCGGGCCGAAAGCCTTAAGAAACTTTCCTACCAGAATCAGGCTGGTTAAAAAAATTGCATTGGTAACAATGCCTCTGGCTCCAAAGACATTGGCCCTTATCGAGTCAGGTGTAGAACGCTGTAAGAGCGAATCAAGGGTAATCATAACCAGAGAAGCGCCTGAGCCGCCGATAATTAAAAATATTATGGCCAGGAAAAATCCCGGCTTTAGAAGAAACAATAGGTTCATTAGAGCTACCAGGAAAAATCCGCTGGTAAGTATCTGGTTATAGTCTAACCTGCCGACCCGTTTGCCTAAAAGCAAAGCCCCAGAGCATAAACCCAGACCCAAACAGGCTAAAAGAATGCCGTAGCCGGAAGAAGTAAGACCTAAAACAGTTGTGCTGTAATTAAGTATGGTTATATAAAAAAAACTGGAAAAAAAGGCAAAAACGGCATTGAGCTGGACAATGCGCAGTATCAGCTGGTGTCGGTTGATAAATCTTAAACCAAGCAAAACATCTGCAAATATGCCCTTTTTTGATGCCTGACGCAGTTGTCTTTGGTTTTTCTCTGTGGTGATGCGCCAGATCATAAAAGCCGAGACCAAGAAGGTAAAAGAATCGGCATAAAAACTGCTGTTAGGCCCTATTACCTGAATAATCAAACCGGCTATTAGAGTGCCTATTAAAGTAGAAACCATTCCGGTCGAAGCAACCAAAGAATTTGCCGCTACTAATTTTTCTTTAGGTACTATGTTAGGTATTATGGCCATTTTAGCCGGAGAAAAAAGAGCAGAAAGAGTCCCAACAGAAAAAATTATCAGATAAAGTGTAGAGAACGAACCATTTTTATTTACAAACGGTATCAAACAAATCAGGCCGGCCCTAATGATATCAGCTGCAATCATAATAAACTTGCGGTTGTGACGGTCAGAGATAACTCCAAATATCTGGCCAAAGAGCAAAAAGGGAAGCAGGCTGTAAAAGGTTACCCAGGCCATGCGTTCGCCTGTATCACTGGTTAAAATCATGACAATGGTTAAAAGCGACATCTGGGTAAAACGGTCGCCAAGGCTTGATACAAACTGGCCGAACCATAACGAAAAAAAGTTTTTATTTTTAAAAAGCTGTTTGTAATTATTCATGGTTTCCGGTTATTAATCTCATTTCATCTATAAACTTTGAAATATAATGGTTAAAACTACAGCGGTCATCATAATTATAATCTTTTAATAAGGCGTTGAGTGCCCCAACGTGTCGGGGCCATACAGCTTCTATAAGTTTCTGGCCATTCTCGGTGATCTTTATAAGATTGACTCTTCTATCGGTCTTGGAAGCTATCCTTATAATCAATCCTTTATCCTGCAATCCGTCGATTAGCTTGGTGATATTAGCAGCTGAAACACAAAGCTGTTCTTTCAAATTGTTTTGGGAAATGCCCTCTTCGGCTCCCACATGCTTTATCACCATAAGCAGATTGAATTTAGCCGGGTTTAAACTGAACTCGCGGTAAATATCACTTAAATACTGATTAAGAAAAACATAAACCTTTCCTATATTATAGACTATTGAATCATTGAGCTCTCTTATTTTATTGGGGCTACCTTCTTTCACAAAGAAACTCCTTGTTTTGAATATCAATATT
>JAFGHG010000049.1 GCA_016939345.1 Candidatus Omnitrophota bacterium | reverse complement strand
ATTTAAAGTTTAAAAATAGAATTGCGGTTAACCCATTTATTATTGGAAATTCAACAAAGCGATAGCCCTGAGGGTTATCTAAACCAGAAGGAATATTTGAAAGATCATCATAGCGAGGATGCAGAAGGTCAGTTCCATCCTTTATATATCTTCTTGTAACCGCCGAGGTATCAACCTGACGCCAAGAATGCCAATCAGCTAATGGATTATCTATCTTATATAATCTAGCCGTAAAAGCAATAATAATAATTATTGAAATTATTATGTACTCTTTATATTTTAGTAAACTTGTTTTACTCATTAACGGTTTTTTTATTTGATAGATTAATAGCAGCAAATAATATTCCCATCAAAGCCCAAAATATATAGGCTACCTTGGAAGCTTCGAAAACATCGATATAAAGCCCGTTAACCATCATTCCGATAACAGCGCCTGAGATTCCGATAATTATTGAGGAGTAAAAAGGATCTTTGATTTTATCTTTTTTCAGATAGATTTTATAGAGGCTAAAGATCAATATGCCAAAAAAACTTAAAAAGCCTAATAGACCGGTTTCTCCTAAAGCTCTTAGGTAATCATTATCTGTTGATTCAGCTTCTGTGAACTCTGTAAATTGGGTTTTGATCAAGGTTGAGTACCCTGATCCCAGCAAGGGATTCTTTTTAAAACCTTCAATAGCTCTGGGCCATAGAGCATCGAAGCGAATCGCGCTTGAAAGGCCAAAGGTGAAAGCCGTAGGTGAATAAGTTCTGGGTTTGCCGGCCAAGGTTGAAATTCGCTCTAGCTCTTCAGGGCTAGTAGCCGATAATGTAGCTTCGGGAAAGGTTTCAGGAATATTTTCAAATACATCGGGGGGCAGCTCGTTAAGCCTAACTGGTGGTTGATCAGTATCAGTATAAACCAGGCTCAGGTCATCAGAAACTGCCACTCTTAGCGGTTTTTGTTTTCCGGAAGATATAATCTTTCCTATTTCCCCGCTTATATACTCTTTGAACTGATCAATTCTTAATACATGAGCAAATCTATCGGAAAGATCTCCAAAAAACAGCATTGCCAGCAAACTAATTCCTACTATTGACGACCAGCGAGGAAGGCTCCATAACCAGCCTTTTTTATAAGCAAAAAGAAGCATGACTGCAGTGACGGCTACTAAATAAGCGATAAACGAAGTGCGTGAAGCGGTTAATAGAAGAGAAATCAGCGCCGAGGTAAAGACTATAATTAAGAGAATCCTGGTGATCTTGGTTTTTTTTATTCCCACTAAGATACTGGTTATTATTGACAAGGCAATTACAGTGAAGGCAGCGAAGTCATAATGGCCGGCAAAAGTCGAGGGTACTCTGGCATGCTGGGTAAGCACCAGCCTCCAGCCTTTGGCAAATTCTCGATTCATGGTTGAATAGACAGGCCATTGATCATATTTCTGTCCGAGGCCATAAATTGCTGAAAGCACTACGACCAGGGAAAAAATGGTAATCAACCTGCGCAATTGGGCTTTTGTTTTAACAGCAGAAAAAAAGATAAAAGCCAGTGACATATATTCGATTCTGCGCGCCCAGTGAAGGAAAAGTTTGGCTATATGAATCCTTTCCAAGGGAACGGTTTTAGATATAAATAAGGCTGAGATTGAAGACAGAAAACCAATAAAAAAGTAGAGAAGAATAGGGATTGTTAGAGGATTGTCCCGAAGACTTACTTTTTTCCTAACTAATTGAATCAACCAAAAGAGATAAACGAAGCTAATGATCAAGTCTTCCAGGCGCAGACGAACAATATATCCGGGCAATACATCAGTAAGAGGCCACTTTGGATAAAGCGGGATAAAGACAAGTAAAAAACCAGCAATTACTTCAAGAGCATGTTGATCAAGCCACTTGAAAAGCTTTTTTATAACCTTCATATGCAACTTTCCTGCCTTGAAGTATACCAAAGATGATAATCCTCAACAGCGCTCCAATTTTTAAAAATAAACGAAGCAAATTATACTGCCATTCGGGATAGTAGTCTTTATATATTTTTTTTATTGCCTTAAACTCTCCAATCCACGCAGGGACGGGGTTTCCGGCGCTGCTCTTATGAGACAGATGTTTGATTTCCGCTTCAGGGGTAATGGCTATTTGATAGCCTGCCTGCCTGCATCTTAGACAGTACTCTAAATCCTCTCCGTACATAAAAAATCCTTCATTGAGCAAACCTATTTTTTTGATTAGATCTCTTCTTATCAGCATGGCGGTACCACTCAGCCAGTCGAGTTGTAATCGGCGAGTGAATTTGGATTTATTCCGCAGCTGATAGGGTTTAATGAATTTGTTAATAAGGGGCAAATCATCAATAAAAAACATCCAGGCAAAGACTCTTAAAAGATTGGGGGAATAACCACCTTGAGGCTGGATAGTTCCATCCTTATTTAAAAGCTTGCAGCTGGCAATTCCAAGACGAGGATTTTTCTTGACGAAGCTTAGCAGCTTATCAAGCGCTTCATCTTGAACAAGGGTATCAGAGTTTAACAAGAGCGAGTACTCTGCCTGAGACAGGCTTAGAGCCTGATTGTTAGCCCGAGCAAACCCAAAATTCTCCTTGTTTTCAATTAGTTTGCAGTAGGGAAAATCTTTTTTAATCATTGCGGCAGATCCATCGGAAGAGGCATTGTCCACTACAAATATTTCCCATTCTTTTTTTTGCGGGATTGAATTTAAAAGACTTTTTAAAAGATTTTTAGTGTTGAAGCTGACTATAATTATGGAAAGAAATATTTGCTTTTGGTTTTTCATTTAATCAATTATAGCTAATGATTCATAGCCATCCATATTTGGATCGTCAATTTTTAAATAAATCAGCTGCTGCTTGCTGTATTTATCATCAATTAAGTAGTTGGGATCTTTTTTAAGCGAGAGAGCCAGGGCAGTGAATTGATCCTTAGGCAAAGGCCAGTAATTATTGGGATTCTGTCCGTCTCTTATGTCTATGGCAATAACATCCGGCATATAATTCCAATAATCAGGGCGCAAAAGCATAAGGTCATGAGAGTGGGTTAGGTGAGGTGCTAAATTGTTCTGAGTCATCAACAAGCCTTTTTGAGGTATGGAGCCTATAAAATCATTTAGAAAACTGAAATTTCGTGAATGAGAGTAAAAATCTCTATTGAATGCTAAACCCAAGGCGCCGTGGTATTTAATCTGATGAAAATAAAGGACTATTGCTAGGATCAACAGAGCATGCAAGCTTATAAACTTTTTGTAGGATTTTATTTTAGAATCAAGATTAGCCACTCCCAAAATACTTCCGTACAT
>JAFGHG010000048.1 GCA_016939345.1 Candidatus Omnitrophota bacterium | reverse complement strand
ACCCAGGCCTGGCCAGCTGCAGATTATCTCGGTTAAGGCTGCACCGCTTAATAAACCTGACAATGAACCGCCGAAAATAGTAACCATGGGATTTATGGCATTTCTTACAGCATGAACATAAATAACTCTGTTTTCAGGTAATCCTTTTGCCCTGGCGGTCATTATGTACTGACTGCGCAGTATCTCAAGCATATTTCCTCTCATTAAGCGCTGTAAACCGGCAATCCCGCCGGTTCCGATTACTATTGTCGGTATTGCCAGGTGCTTTAGTATATCCAGAAATTTTCCTAAAGGAGTTAATTGATCATGGTTTAGCGAGTGCATCCCTCCGGTTGGAAGAATGCCGCTGGCTGAAGCAATATATAAAAGAAGAAGAGCAAAGAAAAAACTGGGAATTGATATGCCGATAAAAGAAAGAAATGAAAATATCCTATCACTGATTTTATTTTGATGAACGGCGCAGTAAATTCCCAGGGGAAGAGCAATCAGCCAGCTAAAAAGTAAAACTGACAGAGAAAGAATAAAGGTATTAAACATTCTTGATTTCAAAACAGTAAAAACAGGGGCTTTGTATGCAAAGGAATAGCCGAAATCAAGACGGCAGACATTTTTAAGCCAATAAAAATACTGTACGACAACAGGCTTATCTAGATGAAACCTCTGCTCGTACATCCTTATGGTATCTTCGGAAATCTGAGGATTCTGCTTTAAGGTATCGAAGTAATTTCCCGGAGCAAGGTTTATGGCTAAAAAGCCGATAAAACTCATTATTAAAAGAAGGGGTATAAGATAAAGAAACCTGCGGATTATATATGTAGCCATTACTTCTTGATATAGATTTCTTCTAAATTATGGAAGGCACCTCCGTAAGGAGTTGGGTTTAAATTTCCGAATTTGTTTCTGACTGCAAAAATACTGGCCGGCAATACTGTATAGATAAATGGGAGCTCATCAGCTACTATTTCCTGCCAGCGGTCATAAAGCGCTTTGCGCCTATTATTATCAAGCTCCTGGACCCCCTGATCAAATATCCGATTGATTTCAGCTTCCCATTCTGTAGCCGGTTTTTTCTGTCTAGGATACCACATATGAAGCTGGCCGCTTGACTGCCAGACATTATTGCCAAAATGAGGCTCTATCCCTCCGGTCAATCCCAGCATTATCATATCCCAGTCAAAAGTGGCATCAAGCTTATTGGCAATCTGGTTAAAAGCTAAAGGCACAAAATTAATCTTAAAACCTAAGCGCTCAAGGTCGCTTCTTACTATTTTCGCAATCTCGATACGGTCTGTATTTCCGGTATTGGTAAAAAAATTAAACTCGATATTATTTCCTTCTTCATCCTCAGCTTCTCCATCGTTATTGCGGTCGTAAATACCGGCTTCTTTTAAGATTGCCTTGGCTTTTTCTATATCATAGTCATATTTTGTTACATTGGGATTATAAAAGAAGCCGCTGGAAGGGCTCATGGCAGAATCCTGAGGAAAACCTAGGCCGTTCATCACAATATTGATTATCGACTGTTTATCTATTGAATGGGCAATTGCTTTTCTAAATTTTTTATTGCTAAACCATTTTAATTTTATTGGGTCAACATAAGGCTTGTTGGTTTGAGGATTTATATCTCGGTTCTGGTTAAAAACAAGATAATTTGTACCAAAGGCCGGTCCGGTATTATAAACCGTAAAATTTCCTTCTTTTTCTTTAGGCTTAAGTATAGGAAAATCCTGACCGCGCAGGCTGTAATAATCAAGCTGGCCTTCCTGAAACTTTAATAAACCCACATCCTGATTCTGTACAATAATATAGATTATTTTATCTATATAAGGGAGTCCATCGCCCTCCTTTGAACTCTTCCAGTAATCAGGGTTTTTTTCAAAGACTATCCGCTCAGCCGGCTCATACCTGAGCAGCTTAAAAGGCCCGGTTCCGATAATACCTTTTAAATCAGCATCAAGACCCCAAAAAGAATTGAATTCTCCTTTTTTTACAACATCCTCTAAAATGTGCTTGGGCAAGATCTCATGGCCCATTGAACGCAGAAAGGGAGCGAATTTTACCGGCAGAGTAAACTTAACGGTGAATTTATCAACTTTCTCAACTTTTAATTGATTTCCGGCAATAGTAAATATATCTCTTGCACTTGTGGGGATATCTGGATTATAAATAAGCTGGTTAAAGGTAAAAACCACATCATCGCTAGTAAATTCTTTACCGTCAAACCATTTAACATCTTCTCTTAAGAAAAAAGTATAGGTATAGCCATCTTCGCTTATCTGCCAGGATTTGGCCAGATGGGGCTCTACATCGGTTGTAACCGCATTGGTAGTAGTCAAGCCCTCAAAAATAAGGCCCATAATAGCGCTGACATTAGCCTCTTTTGATACTATGGGATTAAAAGACTTCGGGTCTGCTATAGTTGATAAAACCAGCTGGCCGCCGTATTTTTCTTTAGAATCTCCCTTATTTGGAGCATCTAATGTCCTAGTGGTTGCAGGATAAACATTAAAAGAAAAAATTATAAATAAACTTATTAAACTATTTAATGTTCTATTTTTCATGGGTTTTGTTATCAGTGGAAGTATATTCTAGCATAAGGGGCTGTT
>JAFGHG010000047.1 GCA_016939345.1 Candidatus Omnitrophota bacterium | reverse complement strand
TTATCGCTGCGCTTAACTCCTACATCCTCTCCATCAACAACCTTAACCCCAACATACTCGGGTTAATGATAATATCCATCCTCTTATATCTGCTGCTGAAGGATACTCCCCACGGGTTGATCATCGGCCTGGTTTATGGAACCCTGGGCGGAATACGCAACGAAAGCATATTGTTTCTTCCGGCAATAATCTATTGGCTCTTTATTTCTTCGCCTGGGAAAAGACGCAATATTATCCTCTTCTTCATAGGAAGTCTTCTGACCATTGCCCCAATCCTGTATTGGAACCAATACGCATTCGGCAACCCGTTCATGCACCCTACCCAATTTCCATCCTTAGGAGGCTTTCGCCCGGTATTCGAACATCGTTTCTTGTTTTGGAAATTCTACTTTAACGGGATGCTTAATTACCCGTTTTACCATAAGATAATCAGAACACCCTATTTCTCATTTCCGACCTTTCTGCTCTTGCCGTTAACACTGGCAAGTTCCCTGGGAATCCTGATGTTTTCCTTTATCTTTACCGGCGCGCTGAATTTATTCAAGCGGCGCAAACAATTATTTATTTTCTTTATGTTGTGGCTCTTGCCGATGTATCTTTTATTGGCAGTACAGGAAAACTGGAGTAACTTAAAGATGACCTTCCTGCTTATGTTGATTAACCCTATTATTATCTTTATAGCCGCCGGCATTGAAAATTTATTTTCAGTGAGAAAACTTAAAAAGAAACTGACCGCTGTAGCTTTATTATCCATCGCCATATTTTTTTCAATAAAATCTCTGGCTTACTTTGATTTCAAGGTGGATCAAAGATGGTATAAGCGTTTCCCGCGGGCAGCGGAAGGAAAAAACATCTCTTATATCGGTGACGACTTAAGGACAAAAAAAGAAGACCCGGCTGAATTGCTGGACCAGAAGAGAATCCTTACTCAAGGTAACCTTCTGCCGAGATTAAATAAAACCCCTATAGACCTGCTGGAAAAAATCCAAATCATTAAGCAAGAAATGAAACAGAAAGAAATTACTCTCGTAGATATCTGGAAATATATCTACGAAAAATAGGAAGATTATGCTGAAAATTCTATATCTGCTGCTGATGGCAATATATGTATTCTATCTGCCCGGCTATCTGATGATCAGGGCCGGTCATAAGAATAGTGATTGTCTATCAAGATATATTTTAGCTTTCGCCCTGGGCACAGTCCTGGTGCCTATCTTTTCTTTCGCAATCGCCATACTGCTGCATACCACGGTGCAAAACAATCTGCTTTTAATTACAGCTACCTTTATTAATTTAATCTGTCTTATTGTTTTATTCAAAAGGAAATCTAAAGCATGTACCTCTTAGCCTTGCACGAAGACAGCAATGCCAATCTAAGCCTGTTCAAGGACGGAAAAATGCTTTTGGCGATAGCGGAAGAGCGGTTGAGCCGGGTAAAGCATCAGGGCGGTTTTCCGGTCAGGAGCATAAAATTTATCTTGGATAAATACAATTTAAGGCTTGAAGACATTGATGTCATATTCTGCGCTAATAAATACCACCCCTTACCAAGGATACTCTGGAGCAAGTTTCCTACTTTCCAACATTCTTTTCTGGGGTTTATGCAGAAGGCAACAATTTATTACCAGCATGCCATATTTAAAAATGCTGCTTTAAGAAAATACGTTGAGGCATTTAATAAGGCCTTGTTAAGGCGGAAGCTTAAAAGGCCGGTAGAGCTCTCCAGCCACCATAGCGCCCATGCCTATTCAGCCTATTTGACCTCCGGCTTTGACAAAGCAGTGGCAGTATCTACGGATAATTTCGGAGACGGGATGTCTTCCGCGGTATTTACCTGTGAAAACGGTATTTGTAAATTTCTTTACGGTTCCTCAGCTCTTAATTCGCCAGGCCAGTTTTACGGAACAATAGCCCAGCTGCTGGGCATAAATCCATTGCTGGCAGGTAAGATGACCGGCCTGGCAGGATATGGCAACCCGGATACGGTGTACCCGTTGATAAAAAACCTCTTCTCTTTAAGCGACGACCACAGGGATTTTATCCTGCCACCTCTCCTCTTTCAATCGCCACACAGGGGTATATACAAAAAATTAAAAAAATTTAAAAAAGAGGATGTGGCTGCTGCTGCGCAGAGACGCTTTGAAGAAGTTATGCTTAAATATATTAAAGAGGCGATCAGGGAAACAACAATCCCTTATCTCTGTCTTGCCGGTGGTGTTTACGGCAATGTCCGGCTGAATAAAAAAATATCGGAATTAGATAAAGTAGAGGGGGTATTCATCCATCCGGCGATGAATGACCAGGGAATCAGCCTCGGGGCAGGACTGGAATACCTTTCCCGAAATTCGGGGCTTAAGCCGTTTAAGCTGGATAATCTTTATTTTGGGCCGGGATACGATAACGAGAAAATTGAAGCGGAGATTAAAAAAGAAAAATTAAGCTACAAATACCTTCGGGATATCGAAACGGCCATTGCCCAGCTTCTGGCCAAGGGAAAAATAGTCGCCCGTTTTTCAGGCCAAATGGAGTACGGCCTGAGGGCTTTAGGAAACCGCAGCATCCTGTATCAGACTACGGATAAAAGCGTTAACGACTGGTTAAATAAAAAATTAAAACGTTCGGAATATATGCCTTTTGCTCCGGTGACCATGGAGGAATATGCGGGGCAATGCTATGCCAATATTGAAAAGGTAAAATACAACGCTAAATTCATGACCATTGCCGTAGACACTACGGAATGGATGAAACAGGTCTCTCCTGGAGTGGTTCATGTCGATGGCACAACCAGGCCGCAGTTGCTTGAGGAAAAAGATAATCCAAGCTACTATAAGATTTTAAAGGAATACCATAAGATCACCGGTATACCCAGCCTGATTAACACCAGCTTTAATATGCACGAAGAGCCGATTGTCTGCACCCCCCTTGACGCGCTTAAGGTATTCAAAGAATCCGGGCTTGATTACCTGGCAATAGGAAATTACCTAATTACAAAAGCTTCTTAAAGGCATTGGCCCCTGCCCAAAGCATAGTCCTTATGCTTGCCGGATTCTTCAGCATATACAAGAACATCTTAAAGATGTATTTAGGCCTGAGGTGGAAGCTTTGTTGAATATCCCGCATTAGATCTTTCAACTCGTTCTCGCTTATTGCGGGATTTTTTATAATCTGGTTATTTAAGAAAAGGTATTTGGACCACTCCCTAGTGGTTAATAAGTTTTCTTTTCTACAAATTTCAAATAATTCTGTGCCTGGATAAGGGGTAGCAAAAGATACCTGAAGAAAATCGGGTTCTAACTCCATAATTAATTTTTTAGTTGCCGATATTGTATCCCTGGTCTCTCCCGGTATATTCAACATCGCAAATCCCATTGTGGAGAGCCCTGCTTTTTTTGCCATTAAGAAAGCTTCTTTTGCCTGCTGGATACTAATCCCCTTTTTGGTGTAATCCAGGATTTTCTGGGAACCTGACTCTATACCTAATTCCACCCTGATACAACCGGCTTGCTTCATGTGCCTTAATAAATCCGGATCAATATTATCTACTCTGGTTAGACATGACCACTTGATCTTCCGGTTTAGGCCAGAGGCGATAAATCCATCGCAAAGCCGATGGACCCACGGTCTATCAAAGGTAAAAGTATCGTCTAAAAAAGCCACAAAGTTGGTCTTGTATTTATGAAAACATGTTTCTATTTCTTCTATTATATTAGAATGGTTTCTCTTGCGGCAGATCCTGCCGGCAACAAGGCTGACAGCACAATAAATACATTTTTCCGGGCAACCCCTCATTGCAATCACAGAAGTCATCTTGCCAGAATCAAATGTCCTATATAACGAATTTTTTAATAAGTGCCTGGCAGGAAATCCTAAATCATCAAGATTCTTAACGCTATCGGCTGTTCCATTAACAAAAACCTGGTCCGATTTTCTGTAACCCAGCCCTTTTATGTTATCAAGACTAACATGATCATTCAGCGCGCTAATCAGTTGGGCCAGCGCCAGCTCTCCTTCTCCGCGGATAAGAAAATCAAAGCCGGCGCAATTTCTTAATGTTTCCTCCGCAAGGCTAGTGGGATGGATGCCTCCGACCACAGTAACAATGCTGTTGTTTTCCTTTTTGACCATTTCGGCGAGTTGGCGACAGATGCCAATAGTGGGAGTAACTGCTGAAAACCCCGCTAAATCTGGTTTAGATTCCAGAAGGCGGAAAACGGTATCTTCGATAGACAGGCGTTCGGCATTAGCGTCGATAATATTCACTGTGTAACCTTTGCTCTCCAATGCCGAGGCAATATAGGCCAGACCCAATGGCGGCCCAACAGTTATCTGGGCAATAGCCTGTGTCTTTTTCTGAAAATAAGGGTTGACCAAGGTTACCCTGTTGATCAAAACCATCCTCCTTGAATACTCTTTATCTCCAAGGAATAAAGAGCGAAGAAGCCCAGCTGGGGGTTACCTCACAACCTAACCAGCACCTGCCACAGCCTTTTACCTTATCAAGCTTATCCCGGGTTTGTTTCTTGTTCATAATAGAAGAATAACTCTCTTTTTTAAGATTCCCTAAAACATCAAGGTCATAACTACAGGTAATAATATCTCCATTAGGGTTAAGCCTGAAATAGGTAAAAAGACTCATGCACCTGTGTCCAATAGGCTTATTATTCTCTAACATCCTGATCTGTCCGCCTATGTAATGCCTGATGACCATTTCGTCAAACAATCCGGCACATCCATCAACAGACCGCTGTCTATAATATATGTTCCTGAATTTATCGGCTATGTAACTTCTGGCATCATCACTGAGTTCTACTAATCCGTATTCTTCATTTTTTATTCCGGTATAGAGCGGCCTTCCCTTTAGCCCCACAAAACCCCTATAAGAGGCAGAAAGATTTTTAGCCAAACTACTTACCTCAGGAATACTCCGGTAATTTTCTTCAAATATAGTCTGGTTTATCCCGATGGGAAGTTCTTTGCTGTTGAATGAGCCGCGTAGTCTGCGGATAGTATCAACTGCCCTCTCAAAACTTCCCCTGTTGTTCCTTAACAGGTCGTGTTTATCGGCAATATCGTCAACGCTCACCTTAAGCACTATATTTAACCCGTTCTTCTTGAGGAATTTTATTGATTTTACGATCTTATCGCTAAGATAGCCATTTGTAGTAATATGAAAAATATACGGGGAAACCGACTCCTTAAACTCCAGTAAAATCTGGGCAAGGTCGTTTTTAAGAAAAGGTTCACCTCCGCTTATGATTATTACTTTTAGTTTTTTTAACATCCTGTCTTTTAAAAAGGCTGAGACGTCTTGCGCGGTTAATTCTTCATCTGCGAGGTTATTGTTTAACCTGGCCACTCCGCAGTATTTGCAATCCAGGACACACCTGAAGGTGACCGAATAATTTAACAAAAACGGGCTGGAGGGAATCTTAAGCCCTCGTTTTATATTATCCTTCAAAAACCTGAAAGGGTAATGGATCAGCATAATTTGCCTCTTAAAACATATCTTGCCAGTAAAAAGAGTCTCCTCGGCCTAAAATAAAAGATGGCCATGGCGGCAAATCTTGCGATTTTAATCGCGCGCTTACTCAGGTTTTTATACCCGACAATGTTTGAACTGCCGTGAAAATAATCTTTCCAGTTTAAATCATTGAAACGGCTAAAATACGGCGTACCGGGATAGGGGGTCAGGGAATAAAAAACAGCAAAATCCAGTTTTGACGATGCTGCCGTTATCGCGGTCTTTAGCATACTAAGCCAGCTTTCATCCTCCAGGCCAAAAATAAAATAACC
>JAFGHG010000046.1 GCA_016939345.1 Candidatus Omnitrophota bacterium | reverse complement strand
CCTTTATCCAAAATCTGCGGGTAGTAACCAAAACAAAGGGTTAATCTCTGCTGTTTTGGATTGAAAGAGTATAAGGTTTTTCCTTCGGGATTTATTAGGTCTATGCTTTTTATCCCGCTGTTTATCCCCTCGTAGAAATTATAGACCAGGGGCGATAAATAATCAAAACTCTTGGTATAGCCTATTATCAAAACACCTCTGCCAATAAGAAATTTAAGCTTTTGCAATACCGACTCAAGCGGAAGAAAAAAATACTCAAGAGTGCAGATATTGCTCCAGAAAGTCGAGAGCCTGGCATCAGAAAAACCCTGGTAAGCATTGTTAAAATTAAACCTTACAGTAGAAACCAGGCGGACATTATCCTTTACCGGGCCAAGATCAACCTCAGGTTTACAGTCTTTAAGCCTTTTTAGGAAAAAGCCATACTTTTTTACCGGTAAGGTGTTTAGCTGGGCCAATCTTAAAAAATCTTTAGCCTCTTTCAGCTCCTTTTCCTTAAGACCGGCATAGGCAGAAAAAGTGGTAAAAATAATAAACCTTTTAAGCAGGCTCAAAGGCAGACTCGGAAAAAAATCTCCCAGCTCCTGGGTTATTCTGTTAAATAAGCCTATTTGAGAATCCAGAGCCTTAAGAAGCAAAAGCCCGCATTGAGCGTTGAAAGAAGAGCTGTATTTATCCAAGGCAAATTTAGGGCCTTTTTTAAGGCTTGATCCTTCGGCTTTTAGTATTTTACTTATAGAACTCTTCGAAACTGAAACTCTGTACTTGTTTAGGAGATAGCCAGATATTTCTCTTACTCCTAAAGACGGCGAGCTTTTATGCTTTGAAAGGATTATTTTTTTTAGTGCGGGAGTAATCTTGCTTCCGGGCATGGAGTAATTATAGCAAACTCTGGAAAAAGTAACACTATTTATATGCTAACCCCTAAACCCTAAAAATAAGACGAGGGGGCTCTTCGCCCCCTTGGTTTGGTTAAATCTTCAAACCCGATTGTAACCAAATATAACATATAGATATTTAATTTTCAATAATACAGAAGGTTTTTATTGAAACGTTTTAAAAAAATTCTTGTAGCAGTTAATAATAGTTACGGTCGGTTAATGATAGTTAAAATTGGTACAGAGAGTAGCTTGTAAGAAACCGATATTAACCGTTAAATGAGATTTGAGATTAGTCTTCGGAGAAGGCTTTATCATCAAGCAGGCTAAGCCTCTGAAATTCGGGGAAGAATCTGGGGTAATGACGCATCACGGTCCTGAACCTTCCGCGGATTCTTCCGTCAGGCCCCCTGGCTTCGCGGCGGAAGATAAAAAGGTCCTGGACTGCCACTTCATTTCTTTCAAGGCCTCTTAATTCTGAAATATGGGTTATTCTGCGCACGCCGTCAGGAGAACGCTCCTGCTGGACGATTATATTTATGGTATTACCAATCATCCTTCTTATCTCTTCAACCGGCAGCTTTATGCCCGAAGAAAGTATCAGGGTTTCCATCCTGCTGTTTACTTCCTGGGGGGAATTGGCGTGGATTACCGCCAGAGTCCCCCTATGTCCTGTGGACATGGCCTGTATCATATCAAGAGCCTCTGGCCCTCTGACTTCTCCCACGATTATCCTGTCCGGGCGCATACGCAGGGCATTTCTTATCAGGTCTCTTAAAGTAACCTCTCCTTTACCGTCTTTGTCAGGAGTCCTTGTCTCCATCTGGACCATATTGTCCTGATGCAGCACTAACTCAGCAGTATCTTCTATTGTGACCAAACGCTCCTGTTCAGGTATATGGTGAGAAAGCATCTCCATGGTAGTGGTTTTACCCGAGCCGGTTGCACCGGAAAAAAGGATATTGACCCTTCCCTTGATACAGGCAATCAAAAATTCAGCCATTTTATTATTAAGGGTGTCTCTGGCTACCAGATCATCAAGGGTATGCAATTCCCGGTCAAATTTTCTTATGGTTATAGTGGTCCCGCAACGAGCCAGGGGAAATTGGATTATATTTATACGCGAGCCGTCGTCAGTACAGACATCGCCAAAAGGGGTATAATAGGAGATTATTTTTCCGATTTTGGTAAAATATTCATCTATTATTTCCTGAACATCCTCTTCGGTAAAAGTAATGTCTATCTTATGTTTTGCGCCTCCGATTTCAAGCCAGGTAGCTTTGGGCCCGTTAATCATTATCTCAGTTATGGTCTTATCAGATAAAAGTTTCTTTAATTTTTCTATTCCTTGAGACATAAGCTTATTCCTTGGAAATAAAGATCTCCCGCGGCAGCTCTATGCCCCGGGCCCTGATCTCATCATAGAATGTAGGTATGTATCCTAAAGAAGTGAAGTAGCCTTTAACATTTCCATCGTCATCGACTCCGGTCTGGCGGTAGTAGAAAATATCCTGCAAGTTGACATGCATATCATCAAGCATACCTACCACCTCGGTAATGGCTACCACCTTTCTTGAACCATCAGACATGCGGGCTGTCTGGACTATTACGTCAAGAGCTGAGGCTATCATCTCCCTTATGGCTCTTATCGGTAATTCTACGCCGCTCATCAAGATCATGCTGTCCAGCCTTATTAACACATCGTGAGTTGTATTGGCGTGGATTGTCGACATACTGCCGTCATGACCGGTATTCATGGCCTGAAGCATATCGATTACCTCATTGCTTCTTACCTCGCCCACGATTATCCTGTCCGGGCGCATGCGCAACGTGTTACGGAAAAGATCCCTGATTGTTATCTCTCCCCGGCCTTCGATATTAGGTGGCCGTGATTCCAGCCTTACCCAATGGGTCTGATCCAGCTTTAATTCTGCTGAATCCTCTATAGTAACTATTCTTTCAGTTTCAGGGATAAATGAAGACAGGATATTAAGAAAAGTGGTCTTTCCTGAGCCGGTTCCTCCTGAAACCAGTATGTTCTTTCTAGCCTTTACACAGGCATCCAAAAACTGGGCCATCTCCGGGGTCAAACTGCCAAAGCGGTTTATTAGATCATCCATATAGAAGCGTTGACGGGCAAATTTTCTTATAGTCAAAGTCGGGCCGGTCAAAGACAAAGGAGCTATTATAGCATTCACACGCGATCCGTCAGGCAGTCGGGCATCGACATAAGGAACAGACTCATCAATCCTTCTTCCCAGGGGAGCCAGAATCCTTTCGATGACTATACGCACCTGCTCATTGCCGGTAAACTTTTTACTTGTTAAATAGATTTTGCCGTTTCTTTCGATATAGACCTGGTCTTTGTTATTCACCATGACTTCAGTTACTTCTGGCTGTTTAAGAAGGTCCTCGAGAGGGCCAAAAGCCAGGGCTTCATCGAGTATCTCTTTGGTTATCTTTTTCCGTACTTCCAGGGAAGAAATAAAGCCGCCTGCTTCCTGGCTGATTATATTGGCGATGATCCTCTCTGCTTTTTTCCTCAGCTCCTTCATCCGGGCCGGATTGTAAGCAAAGACTTCTATAGATAAACGCTTTAGGTCAAGTTCGTCTATCAGCTGTTTGTGGACTTTTCTTTTAAATTTGATAACCTCATCTTCTTCTTCCCGGAGATCTATCTTAACTGATTTATCGACAAGTCCTATTTTTTCCCAGAAAGCCTCCTGAGGCTCAAAAAACTCCTCTTTAGCCACCCTTAACTCGGTCAATTGTTTATGCTCAATATATAATTCACTGCGGATAAGAAGGTCCTCTGCCAATTTATTTATGCACTGGGCTATTTTTGAGTTGGGGCTGTCAATGACTACTGGTATCCCCCTGTTTACAGCCAAGCCTACAGTTTTCCCGTCCGATGGAGCAAGAGAAATTATTCCTGAAGGAAGAAGCACTTTTATCTCCTGCCAGCTTATCGAGCCTTTGCTGTCGGCGCGGTTAAGCAGGATTTTGATCATAGAAAGTGGAAAACCTATGCTCTGTAAAGTATCAAGGGTCCATTCTGTCTGATAGACCGATAGAAGGTCCGGGGTCAATATAAGGATAATAAGCCCCGAAGAGTCAAAAGCGGCCAGCAGGTTATCGGTCATATGGCTTCCAGCGTCCATAATCACAAAATCAAACTCATCTTTCACAACAGAAATAAAATCCTTGATGTTCTGAGAAGTTATTTTTGAACGCTGGGCGATTTTGGATATCGAAGGCAGGAATGATAGATCGTTTTTATAGTGAGCCAGGTAATTATGGATATTTCTTTTCTTTTCCTTAAACTCCTCGACATGCCCGATAAGATTAAACAAGCAGTACTTGGGCTCAATGCCTAAAAGCTTAGAAGTGGCTTGAGGAGCGCCTAAGTCAAAATCAAGCAGCAGTACTTTTTTCTTCTTTAATGACAAGCTTACTGCAGTATTTAAAGAAAAAAGTGTTTTGCCTACGCCGCCTTTTGGGCTGAAAAAGGAAATTACTCTAGCAGCCATTATTAATCCATCTGATATACTATGGGTACTTCGATCCACAGATCCTCCAGCTCGATACTGGGAGGAAATGGAGGGTAAGGACTCAAGGCTTTGGCTTCGGCTATGACATTGTTATCAAAAGAAACATAGCCTGAAGGCTCAGCCACTTTTGCTTCCAATACTTCTCCGTCATAGCTTAGGTGTAATTTTAGTTTTACTGCCCCCTGCCAGCCTGCTTCCTGAGCCAGACGAGGATAATTCAGTGACTGCGAAACAAGCCTTTGTATCCTTAAGACATAATCATTTAAAACATCTTCCTGCTGCAGGTATTCTGGGAATATCACCAGCTTGGCAGGCTGAGCTTCCTTGGGCCCTTCGGCAAACTCTTTGATCTTTTCTTTGCGTTTACTTTCTACAACTGTCGGGCTCAAAGTTATAACCAGCTCAGTTTCATCATTCTGAAATTCTTTTGAACGGAATAACGCTCCCAGGACAGGTATGTTTCCTAAAGCCGGGATTTTATCAATATTATGAGATTGATCGTTTTGAATAAGCCCGCCGATAAAAATGGTGTCTCCGGAAGCAACATTGGTTACGGTCTCGGCTTCTCTGGTGGTAAAAGCCGGAACAGTAATGCTAGAAACCTCGATTCCGTTGGCCCAGTCTAATTCACTTACTTCTGTTGTCATCTTAAGCATGATCTGCTCATCTTCCAAAACAATAGGCTCTAAGGTTAAGATAACGCCGTAATCCCTGTATTCAATCTCTATCTGAGTCCCCACAGTATTTGCCGCACTGGCGCTGATATAAGGGACTTCGCCTCCAACATGCAAACGCGCTTCTTTACCGCTCAAACATAATAATTTCGGCCTGGACAAAATCCTTCCTTTATTGCGCTGAATCAGCATATCGATCCTGGCATGAAGAGCGTCGCGCGACCAAAGGTGAACCGGCCAAAGACTGCTCCAAGGAGAACTTCTGCTGAGACTTGTCTCAACCGCTCCGCTGCTGGCTCCGGCAGGAGCACTGTAAGGCTCCTCGCGAAGCTGAAAATATTCCATCCACTTTATGCCGATATCGTCGAGATCGCTCTTATTTATTTCCAATATCTCACAGTCTATTTCCACCATCTGGGTCTCATCTTTCAAGGTCAGGAGATTGTCGATATTATCTTTAAACGGCTCAAGTATTGACTCTATATGATTTTTCTGGACAGGGGTAACCTCACCCATCACCATGATTTTACCGGTCAATTCGTTTTTCTTAAAATATACGCTTGAAATCCGAAGATTCTTATTTATCAGTTCCTGGAGCTTTTCTCTTGTCCTGTCCAGGTCCCTGGGCAAAACAGAGATGTTATATTCTTTTTTGCCCTGTTTATCCCAGATATTAAGTACTGTATCTCCGCTGAACTTAGCTATTACCACTACTTCCTGGTCAGTGACCTTGCTTACATCGGCGATATCGGGATTTCTAATCGATACCCGTTCAGGAGATATAACGCTGAATATACTGACCTCTCCGACAACCAGTTTTATTTCGTTTTCATCCTCGGGCTCGTCAAGAAAAAAGTCTTTGCTGTATCCAGAGCTGGCGCCAGCAATAAAAACAACAACAAAGCCCAGTATAAAAAGAATCTTTTTCAACATTGGCCTCCTTTTATTATATCCGTCTTTATTGAGCTATTGGTTCCTCTTCTAGCTCCTCTCCCCTGTATACATCTATGGTAGTAGGTCTTCTTGTGGGAGTTTCTGGAACATACATTCCGAGTTTACGCATCATTACATTAAAATCAACAGCCGAATAACCGCTTTCCATAGAGGTATCTTCAGGCCCTCTTAAAACCAGGCGGATTTGTCCGGCATTCATTATATAAGTCAAAAGTTTTATATCTTCCGGCTTAAGAGCAAGGGTTACTGTATCGATGCTCTGTGATATACGGTGAGGAGATAAATTCCTGTCTGTAGCTAAGACTTTTACTCCCTGAAAAACTGTGATAACAACCGGAGTGGTTCTGCCGCCGCCCGATGGAAGCTGAAAAGTTCCGACTATATCAACATAATCATAAGGTTTAAGCAGGCCTTCGACAGCAGTCAGTTTATCGACCGGTATGGTAATAGCCCTCATGCCGCGGTCAACGCCTTGAGAAAGAAATGTTACGGTACCCAAGGACCTGAT
>JAFGHG010000045.1 GCA_016939345.1 Candidatus Omnitrophota bacterium | reverse complement strand
CATAGTGCCCTAGATCTTGAAATTGCGCTTGGCTTTGATCCAGAAATTGAAATATTTGAATTAGAAGATTTATCGAATGAGTATAAATTTGCCGATCTGAAAGGCAAGCCATTATCAGTTAGCTCTAGAGAGGCCATTATTCAAATAGCACCGGATATCAAAGAAGAAAGAGGCTTAACCTTGATTCTTGGAATATTAGCCGGTGCAATAAAGCTGCATGAGGATTTGACCATTGAAAAAGTCAAGCTTGGCGAACCCGAGTTCGGCCATGTAACAATGACTGTCAGAAGAAAAGAATCACACAATCATGATCAGGCTAATGATTTAACTTTGATATTAATAGCAAGCTTTATTGCAATATCAATTATAGTTCACTGGTTATTGTTGCGTGCAAGCAAAGTTTCAGAGAAGGAGTTAGTGGCTATTTTAAGAAGAAAAACCCAGGAATTAACCGCTGAAAGGGTGTTACGGGATGAACTTGCCGATTTAAGTAAGTGGAGGCCGATAAGCAATCCCAGAAAGGAAAGCGGCTGGAAATTTTATGTGTATGAAGTTGGTGATTTTTTTGTTCATGTACCCGACGGGGAAAGCAGCATAGAAAGCGCCGAAATTGCCATGGCAAATCTAGGAGAGAGGCTGGTTGATACCACAAAAGTCGATAATGTAATTCTTCCCGATAATTTGATTGAGGTTATGAATCCAATAAACAGGTTTCCGCAAAGACACCGGGATTTAATGATAAAGAATCCAAAATACGCGAATTGGAAACCAGCATCTTTTGTTTATGTCCAGAATAAAATACACCCATTAGCTGACCTTGATGCTGACGGAATGAGAAAGGGTAAACGTGAAATCCACAATGGGTTAGTTGTGGCTGAATCACATAAAAACATAGATAAAGCAAAAGAGATAATCGATGATTACTTTGATCTTTTAGACGAGATGTGGATGAGCGGAATTTATAATACCGATGCTACTCTTATAAATGTAGGAATTAGTTCCGAAGGCAAGGTTCAGTTCTTTGATTTAGGTGTATATACAAAAGTTGAGACAGAGGATCAGTTAAGAGAGCTGGTAGGATTAAAGGGGATGCAGCTTGGGATGGAGGTTACTACACTTTTTAATAACCGTATGACCGATGAGATCTTAGCTCTTAGAGAGGCTGATGATGAGTTGAGAAAATATTATGCTCAATTGGCTGATGAAAGGCTTAATCTTTTGCACATACTTTCACAATATCGAGAGGGAAGAAAGCTTTACTTCGCTCTGGGCCGTGTCCATGATGCCGGACAAACACTAAGAGGTAAACGCATCAATGATGAAGCCATCGCAGAATTTACAAATGATATGAGCTGGTTCAAGGCAAGGACAAGCAGGAATGTTCAGTTGAGAGTTTTCAGAAACGGTGGCAATTCTAATCAGGCTGCCCTTCTGGCTGAAGCCATTATTTTTATAAGCGTCTTGGTTGCTTTGGCTTTTACCCGAACAGTCAGGGCAGCTCAGTTAGCCGGTGCCAAAAAATTCATTATCCTGTCTTTAAACAGCCATGATATCGATGAAGGAAGCCTGCTGGATGAAATATTTGACGTAAAGGCTGAAGCCTTTAGATATGGAACAGTTGATGACCCTGATTTTATGGCTGAGCAGAGAATAGAGGATATACGCCTAATAAGGTCAGTTTTATTCGATGAAAAGGCTGATATTTTAATCGCAGCTTCGCTTGAGCATACAGAAAAAATAGCCGGTTTTGCCATAGTCCTTGTTGCTGAAAGCATGGCAAAGCCCTTTGCCGGTTTAGCCCTATTAGCCGTAAGGCCACAATTTCAAGGCATGGGCATCGGTCAGGGCTTATTAAATAAGGCAGCATCCTGGGCACTAGAGCACGGCCTAGACGAAATACGATTAAGTATTGATGACAGCCCAGTTACAGAAATAGATAATCCTTTAGGATTTTATAAAAAAGCCATAAAGAGAAATCAAAACCTTAGATTAATATCGGTTATTCCTAAATATGAAGCTTTAGAACAGTTTACAGCCATAAGAGTAAAGGTTTTGGAACCAGAAAAAGAAATAATCAATGAGGCATTTATAAACCGCTTTATGCTTACAGGTTTAGTTTTTGCAGCTGCGGCATTAACTGTTGAGGCAGGTTTAACGGTAATAATAGCTTCTTTGATCTTTTTTGGCATCATCGCTATAGGACTGAACTTAATAAAATCAATCAGTGAAATAAACAGGGCCCGTGGCAAAGCCCGCATTGAAGATTTAAGAGAAAGAATTGCAGCTATAAACAGTATAACAATTATCACTGCCGCAGAAAGCACAGATTCAAGCAGCATAGACTTGGCCACTATTATTATGATGACTGTTGCTTCTTCAATTGCAGCCATGGTTTACGTGGGCCGGGCTGGTTCTTTTAGCGCAGACGATGATTTAAGGACCCCGCTTGAGAAAGAAAAGGACCGGGAAAACGCAGCTGTTGCAATACGAAGGCTATATCACTCATCAGCAACAGAGTTAGTCGTAGCATTGATTCGCTTGCAGGCCAACATTCATGCGGTAAGTATGGAGATAAGCACACATCTTGATGAGTCTCATAATGATGCCAGCCAGTGGCTTAATGGGATATGGAAGAGGTTTTCAGGATTATTTTCCGGCAAAGGCGGCCTAAATCAGCTTCACAATGATGTTAAGATCGGAACCGGCTTAATTAATCCGCCGACTCATGATGATATCATATCATGGCAGAGGCGCTTTGATTCAATTATTGAAGGATTTCAGGAGTTACGAAGAGAGCTGGAGCTTGTGCTTGTTCAATATGAAGATATAGCTGAGATCGATGATAAATCCGGTATGGTTTTAGATGATATCGATTTAATCCTTGATATGCTTGCCAGCAGCAGAAATATATTTAGAGGAACACGTAAGGTCCAGCTGATCTCGGGAGGACATGTAGCTGAAATTGCACAGCAGGCAAGGATAATGGCAGAAATAAGAGAGTATGAACTTATAGCAGGCGAAGAAGTGAATGATTTAATTGTAAATGTTGATCCAATGGAGCTTGAAAATGTAATATCCAATATAAAGACTAATGCCCAGGAAGCAGCAGAGAGAGCTGGTTTTGACGGGGGAGAACTGAAGATATCAATGGCCATAGCAAGAGAAGGCCGGTATTTAGTTGTTTATGTTCTCGATAACGGACCGGGAATAAATAAGAGCGGATTGGCAAGGTCAAGTTACGATGCCTGGCCTCATATAACAGCTTTAAATGTTTCAGGAAAATACTGGCGTCGTGACGGCAGTTATGGAATGCCAGTAAATGAATTTGAAGACCTTCACGGGTTAGGACTTGCAGAATTGCGTGTATTTCAGAAGTGGGTTGGAGAAGAGGGAAACAGGACTTTCCAGACAACAAAGGATTACGGACACCCAGAGCTTCATAGATTAGAGTTGCTTATCAATGTTTCGCAAGGCATAAGGTCAGCTGTTGCTGAAATATATCAATTATTATCTGATATCCAAAATGATATTTCACAAGAATTACTTGAAAGCGAAGATTTGCTAAGCAACCTTCAGGAAGCCGTAGGATATTTTGATAGAGCAGGTGAACGAATTGCTGAATTCTTTGCTGGCCAGAAAATTCCTGAAGAGTTGAGCATTTTTAAAGAATTTATTTCATCAAGCATAGAGAGTTCAGCCAGCGCCATTAGAGATGTAATGCAGGGTAAAGAAAGAGATGGTGATTTTACCCATAATGAGTGGAGAGCGGCGGCCGAAGCTATTTTAGGTTTTAATGAAGTCATTTATACAGCCAGAAACCTTAATTCCCGAGAACGAATATCAAGCGGAACAACCGTTGCCGTTTATCTGCCGCTTGCAATCGATGCAACAATTAAGCATAAAAATCAATCTTCATCGCTTATTTTAGCTTTGTCTTTAATCGCTTCAGTATTGATAATTGGTATGGTTGAAGCATTGATGAATCAAAGGGAACAAAGCGGAGTTAACACAAGCTGGTCATCTAATTCACCGCCGAAGAAATTATCATTTGTAAACTTAGAAGATAAGTCTCAAGCCGAAGCAGAAGATAAGATTTCAGACCTTGATTTTGGTCCAATATATCTTAGCGAAGCCTCAGATCTGCCTGTTTATTATGCCTCAGTATCTTCAGAAAGAATAATCGAAGAAGTCCTTCTAGAAAATGCCATAGCCGGCACACTTACCACTGACTTAATGCATAAGCTTGCAGAAGATGCCAGGTCATTCCTTGAAAATAAAGTAGCTGACTCCAGGGCGTCTTATATAAGAAGAAAACTGGTTAGAAGTGAATTCAGGAATTTTGAATTTAGAGCCGGTGCCCTGGCGGTATTGACTGTTATACAGAATGAATTAGGTCTCTTTTCAGACGAAGCTTTAGCAACAGTAATTAAATCGATCACCGAAGGAGAAATAAGTAATTTTCATAAGGGATTATCCGCTAATTTCAAAGCAAATGACAGCTATTTAAAGAGCATGCAAGATGCAATCGTTTATTTTCTGGCATTAGCCCATGAAACTGGCCATACCTTAGTAAGTTATGAATACGGAATATACAGTAATAATCAGCAGGCTGCATCTGCTGGCGAATATTTCGGCGATATACTGACCGATGTATTTGCCGGCATAATGGGCTGGCCTTTAGAAGGCTTTAGAAAATTTGTCGATTATCAGGATGATTACAATAAGACTAAATCAGATAATTGGCAGACAACAAGTCCCCATGCAGCTGCCCGCACCCAGCTTAAGATAATAGAAGAGGAAGTAGCCAAGGAATATGGAAATATCGACTGGAAGGATTACTTATATATCGGACTAACACTTCTAAGAACAGTAAGGGACACCCATCAGAGCATAAGCACCCCGCCTGAACTTAGTGATGATTTAATGCTTCAGTCATTTGTTCCTTCAACCTTAAAATTTAAAGAATTGGTTATGCGTCATGTTTATCAATATTTAAATAATGACAGAAGTGGCGCTTTACCTACAAGAAGGGAAATGTCACAAGAAACATTTAAGCAGGCAAGCGTGACTGTTGCCAGCCCTGAGAAGATAAGGAATAGTTTCAGGAGCGTTATCCCTGTATTTGTTGCCAAACGTAATAGTTCGCCAAATAGAAATACAAGCAGACCTGATGTAATCCAGACCGCCGCCTTAACCGATAATTTGGATCAAGGCAAAGAAAGCGCTGAAAGCGAGCAGCCTGATGATCGATCTCTTGAACTTGCAATAATTACTGCTGCCTGGGGTGAGGGCAGAGAAGCAATGACCACCGCTGATAGTAAAAACCTGAAAGCATTTGTTTTGGATAGATTGGCAGATTGGGATAGGTTGCTGCAGACCGCTCTTGATAGGGGCATGCTTAAAGGCTACAACATCGGAGCTAACGGAGTTTTCTCAGGGCAGGTTGAGGAAATGCTCGGGTTTGTCAATATCCATGATATCGATTTAATAGATTTACCGTCAGCCCGTTCAGCTGCCGGCAAAGTTCTCCATGCAGATATTAATCAGGGCTTGCCAATTCCCGATAATCATCTTGATTTTGTTATAGCTGCCCATATTTTTGAGCACGTTGATAGGGATAACTTGGCTGAAGAGGTCAACCGTGTATTAAATGATGGAGGCAGGGCTTTTGTCGTACTTCATCATCTGGATTCAGCTTATTTTGGATCTAAGCCGGTTGTTTCAACTGAAAGTAATTATCAAAGTTCAGAGGAAATCGAAAGAGACATGGCAGTTGTTATTCTCGGCATCATGAATAGGCAGGGAAAACTTAAATCCAGAGTTGATCTGGATATTTCCTCCCAAGCTGTATCTGCAGCGGCCAGGCGTTTAGGATTATTAAGAGAACTTTTTTCTGCTCTATTCAGGGAAAAACACGAATCCATGAGCCAGTCTTTAACTAAATTCGTATACAGCGTAAGGACTCAACTTATAGTCCGCCTGCTCTCAAAGGTCAGAGATAAAGTTATTGCTCAAAACTCTCAAGGGAGTGCTCAGGAGAATATAAGAGATTTCTTTGAAAGTAAAGGGCTCAGGGTAATAGAAATAGAATTATTAAGAAGGTTCGATAATGACCTGCATCCTCAAGGAAGAGAGCTTGCCTGGGGAGTTATTTTAGAGAAAAATTTAACCACAGAATATACAGCTCAAAACAGTCAAGTTCTTAATGCTATTGTCCTTATTATTTTGGGCATTGCCTTAATTATTGGAATAATCAAGGCCGGCAAATCTCTGTCTGAACGCCGAAGCTCGATCCGTGGCCAAGCTTCGAGCGCAGGCGGGGCAGCCGGCCTTATTAATAAAGTTGCCGGAGGCTCCTTTGAACGCCTCCCCAATTCCCCAAGGGGCCTCTCGACAACTTTAAAAATAACTTTTCACTTAGGTCTTTTAATCGGGGCAGCTAAGATGTCCATACATATAGCTTACATCCTTAGCTCATTAAAAGCATTTCTGCCCCTTACAGTCTTATTTGCTTTGAAGGTATTCATTCCGTCACTTTTAGTGCTTTTGGCAGTATTCTATCTCTGGCGTGATTACAGGTCTTATCAAGAAGGAAGGCAATTTAAGTGGTTATACATAGGAAATACAAGAAATCTATCTTTAAACAGGGCTCTTGCCATAAGAGAATTTCAGCAGGAAAGATTAAGAAAAGCCGGTGTAAAGCCTCTTGAAGGATTTTCAGACCAGGGCATCAAAGCTGTATTTACCCAGTTTATTAATAACCCTGTTTCAACTGTTGCCTTTATTTTAGGAGCACTGGGTATAGCTGTGACTGGTGGAATATCTTTATTAAGCTGGCCAGCCTTGAAAGCTGTTATCTTCGGTTTGCTTGCCAGATACTTATTAAATATTTTATGGAATTTCTTCTGGAATTATATGGCTGCTAATGATGCTCTGCAGAAAATAGCTGATGACTATGAAAACGGTAAACTTTCAGCCGAAGATAAAAAGAAGATAGATACTTTAGAAGATAGAATTTCCAGGTCCAGGGATTTGACCGATGGCCTTGAACATATCTGGTACCAGATACAAGGTTTAGCAGTAAGGTTTAGGATATACTGGCCGGCTTTAAGCGGTGCTTTAATGTTCTTGCTTGGCAGGCTACAGCTTGTAATCATAGGCTCATTAATTGCTGAAAGCCTGGTTCCTTTCTTGGGCCTTGAGCTGGCAGTTTATCCGATATTTGGCGAAACTGAATTTCAGGCTTTAGCCGGAGAATGGGAATTACCTGTTATCTTAGGCGGCGTTTTTAGAACAGCAGTAATTGTTTTAGGCCTTAAACTTGTAAGCAGTAATTTTTTAAGGACAACCAGAGATATCGAGAACGTTTTTATAAAAGACCAAATCGGGACTCTGGATGCTAACCTTATATGGCAGAAGCTTGATGAGCTTGATAAGGTTAAGGATCCTTCAGATTCAGATAAGGTAAAAGCGGCCAGGATAAAGCAGGCTATTGCCGTATGGCTGGGCAGAGATTTAATTTATTCATTTAATAATCCGGGATTAGTCAGGCTGCTTAAAGAGCGTCTTGAAAATTACGGGGCAAAAATACCTGATATATCAGACAGCGAGAAATTACAATACAGGATAGGCTATCATTTTATTCCGGCAGTGATTGCTGCTTTCATGATAATTACATCCTGGATAATAATTCCTTTAGCAGCTTTTTATTATTATTTTCTGGTCAGTTCCGGCCTGGTCTATAGCAAGGGTTTTGCCAGAAAATACCCATTAACCAGTATCTGGCTGCAGAAGGCTAAAGAGTTCATGGTAAGCTTCTGGCATATGTCTTTAATCGGTGCAGAAATCAAGGCTGTTATTGACAGCGGCGGATTTATTGCCGAGCATCCTCTTTTTGAGTATATTGGCGGCAGGGAAATGGGTGAGATAATCAATCTTCTTGAGGGAGGCGAGAAAGGAGCTATTTCCTGGGGAAGCCAGGCCATGGCTCTGGTCGATCCAGGCAGTCAAATCACTCAAGGAATTCATAATAATATTGCCAATGTCGGTAATCTTTTGGGTTTTGAAATAGAAGCAAAAGATTTACGAAGCTGGGAAAATACTTACCAGGATAAAGTAAGATACCATACCTATAAGACAAGAAGCGATTTCAGGCAGGCTTTGAAGGAACTAGAAAAAGCTGATTTAGCGAATGAGGTTTCCGGAGAAGTATTAGCTGATCTTTTATTCTTAGCATCAAAATATGAGGATCTTGAAAAAGTTTTATATGATCAAGGAGTGATCAATTATGCAAAAATTGAGGAAACAGTAAGGATTGCTAAAGGAGCATTAGAGTATGAGGATGTAAGAGAGGTGGTCGAGAGCGGAAGGCGCAGCAGACTTGATCTAGTTACCTTGGTTGCTGAGGAAACCGTAAAAGATACTGATAAGGAAATAACAGATAAAGATATAAGGTTTTTTAGCCTGATAGTCAGGATGAATTTCTTATTCCAAGTTGGTTTAGTACAATCTTCCGGCAGTAATTTCTTGAGTAACCCCTTGCTGGATGTGTTAAGAGCTTTAAGGGAAGACCAGCCAACCCATGATCAAGGCATAGATCAAGGCGAAGCGCGTCTTATTGAGCCAGAGACTTTAAAGGAACATGTAAGAAATATTGCAATACCAAGGCCTGCATATAGCGAGAATACTGAAGGGGCAAGTCAAGTAAGCGCTTATATCCAGGAGCAGTTGCAAAGTTATGGTCTTGAGCCAAGATTGCAGAAATTTACTATGCAGGAAGTTACTTATCATAGAAGTGTATGGACAAGTTCAGTATATTTCAGAACTAAACCTATTGCAGCACCTAGAGAATTACAAGATAGTTCAGTTGAGATTGTTGCCAGTGAGGGAGCAAGAGAAGATTTAGGGTCTGATTTTGGGCAGGGTACAGCTAAAGATCTGCAGGATATAAGTATAGATTTAGAGGAATTGTTGCCTTATTTAGAAGATGTTACACCAATGTTAAGACACAGCCAAAAAAATCCTTTAATAACCGAAGCTGAGAATATTATCGTAACAATTCCAGGAGTTGATCATCCTGAAAAGAAGATAGTGCTTGGTGCTCATTATGATGCCTATAATGGCGTAGGAGCTAATGACAATGCAACTGGAGTGGCAGCTTTGCTTGAGGCAGCAAGGATTTTATCCAAGTCAAATTTTGAATATACTATTGAGATAGTCTTCTTTACAGCAGAAGAAGACGGCGATGTGGGCAGCAAATTTTACTTAGAGCAGATGAGCGAACAGGAGAGAGCAAATATTGTAGCAGCCTTTGTGGTTGATATGATTGGAGATAACAAGGGCCATAAAGAGCCAGAAGGCCAGGAATCACTTGATTTAATGCATGATAGAAGCAGGCCCGAAGTTTCAAAAGAGCTTATAAGGCAGACAACTTTAGCTATTGAGTTAGCAATTAAAGGCTTAGAAGTAAAAATTTCTCTTGATTCCGGCTATGACAGCGATGATGACGAGTTCCAAAGATTAGGTATTCCTACTGTATTTATTGCCGAAGATACAGCCGAAGAACTTTATAAAGAAAACGAATATTTTAACGGGCCTGGCGATATCATTGATCACATTGATTTTGAAGGATTCTTCCCTAAAGCTGCCCAGGCTGTTATTGAAGCTGTCAAAGCTCAGGCTAAGGCAACAAATTTTGCTTATGACCAGGCTTCAGCCATAAGGCAGACCGAAGCCCGGGTTGAGGATGCTCCGGAGCTTGCTGAAAAGAACCCAAGAGGCCCGCCAGAGAATCAGACATCAGACATCAGACATCAGACATCAGAGTTTGGGTTTAGAAGGTTAGAATCACTTGGCCTTGATGAATCTGCCAGAGAATCCGCTAATAAATTTGTCCAACCGTTTAAAAACGAGCTTCTGCAATTAGCCAGCCTGCTTAAATCAGGCAGAATAAACCAAGATAATGCAGCTGAAATCTTAATGGATATAATCGCTAAGCATACTAAAGGCAATGAAGCCCAGTATGATATTAGGAAGATTTTTGATACAGCTGAGGGCAATTGCATAAGCTTGTCGCAATTTTACCTTATACTAGCTGAAGAAATCGGTCTTAAAGCCTATGCCATAGATACAAGCGAACCCACAGCAAGGGGGCAGCGTGAAGGTCATGCCGCAGTATTAGTGATTTTAGGCGGTCAGAAGGTGATGATTATTGATTTGGGCATAAACGCTAAAGTCAATCCTTTTGATTTAAATGAAATCTACACAAAGAAAAATAATCATTGGCAGGCTAAAGTTGCTGATAAAGCAAATCCATACAGGCGGCTGCGAATCTTAAGTGATAAGAGTATACAGGCAGTTGTCCTGGTAAGCGAGGCTTATGCTTTAAGCCAAAGAGGAGAGATTAATGCTGCCATTACTTTATTAGAAGATGAAGCTGTGAAATTAGACGCAAACTATGCTCTTTTATATACTAACCTGGGACGTAATTACGGCGCCTTAGATAGACATGAGCAGGCAGAAGAGAACTTCCGTAAAGCTATCAAGGCAGATCCCGGCTATATAAGTGCCTATGCAGATTTAGGAATTTCCCTGGCAAACCAAGGCAGGCTCAGGGAGGCGGTAAAGTATTTAGAAAAAGCAATTGAGCTTGATAATGAGTATATTCATGCACACCTTATATTGGGCCAGATTTATAAGTCTTTGGGCGATAAGGAAAGATCCAGCCAGCACTTAGAAAAGGCAAAACAGGCTGTCCAAGAGCAGCAAGACAATTTTAGAGATAATCATTCAACCAGTCAATTAGGATATGAAGAAGCCGGCTCACTGTCTCAAGTGGGTAGCCCAAGAACCGCAGAATCAAAAGACCTGTCTATTAAAGATAGAGAGTTGATCGCCAGGACCGCTGACAGCAATAAGAGCATAATAGGTATCATCCCAACCTTGGATGCTGACGGCAATGTTCAAAGTTTGACTTTATATGCTGATGGTAAACCATTTTACACTCAAGGAGCTACTCAGACTGCTACTGAAAAGGGCGGCAGCCCTCATACCGGGACTTTGAATCCTAATATAGACCACTGGCTTGATTATGACCGGGACGGAAAAATGGGTATTGCTCAATCTTTCAATGATAAGAACAGAAACGGTATTCAGGACGCAGGCGAAGAAACCCTTGGTGATTTGGTAATCTTGCTTGATCACTATAATGGCAACACTATAATTCTTCCGGAAAGGGTTTTAGATGTACCCGGGGTTGCAAGATTACTAAATAAATATTATTTAAGCAAAGGTTTACGAGCCTGGCAGGGTGATATGCTTGATTGGTATAAGAGAGATGATAAAGGCCGCAGCCCTAATTATCAGGATCCTCAAGTCAGAAATCTCTTGATCGAACGCCTGGAAAAAATGGCTCAAGAAGACAGTTTGCACAGGTTCCTTCTTGGTTTTATTTTAGGAAACGAGCCCATGTTTGATTTAGAAGGCACAGGTTTTACTTTTGAACAGGTTCTGCCGGCTTTAACCGCACTTAAAAAGGCCATTGAGGAAGGGGAAAACGCTGATGAGATTAAGAGATTATCATTAGCAGTCCCCGGCAGCAATAAAGAAAAAGGACTTCAATCTCCATGGATAGATGCTTACTTTTACTATGATTTTATTGCTGAAGCTGTTAAAGCAATACACCAAGCTTCTCCAGATAAGGCAATCATGATTGGCAATCATGAGGCCAGGGTTGAAGAATTAAAACTTATTAAATACATCTTGGATAAAGAAGGGGTCTTAGATCCTGCTTACTTAGTCCTGGGTGTTAATTACTATAAAGACAATAATTTCCAAGGTGTTTATGACCGGGTTAAAGAGCATTTAGCAATAGCAGTGCTGATTAAAGAGTTTGCCTGGTCGACTTATATAAAGGAAGATTTTTATTTAGAATGGGCAAGGTCTAATAATATCAATGATTTGCCGGATATGATCAAGGCCGCAGCTTCTGCATATGATAAAGCCAAAGAAACCCTTAAGCAAGCGCAAGGATTATATAGCCAGGCTCAGAATAAGGAAGAAAAGGAAAAAATAAAAGAGGAGATCCTAGAAGCATATGAGGCTTATCTAAAATCTGATACTGAACTTTGGCTGATAAAAAGAGTCCAGGCCAGTTACCTTCAGCACAGATTAAACCAGGAAACTGAAAAAGAAAAAATCAAAGTCTTGGAATTAGAGGCAATGAGAGCTGCCGAAGAGGTGATTGGTTTGGCCCATGAAGGTGATATTATACAGAGTTTCTATAACCGGGCAGGATTCAATGCTGGAAATTCAATAGGTTATAACCTTTTCCGTTTAGCCAGGTCGTTTTATCCGGCAAACCCAGAAGAGCAGTTTATTAACTCTTCCTGGGAGGCTGACGGGGTTGGAATGACTCAAGAAAGAAATAACGGTCCGGCTGAGACTTTTGATGAGGACTTTATCGGACCGATTATAACCACCGGTAATGGTTATGGCAGGGTTTTAAGTACCCGTTCTTTAGAGATAATTTCTGAAATAAATAAATGGATCCGTTCGAATAACCAGGTAGTTGATCCAATAGCCTATGATTTGCCTGATGCCCTGCCAGTAAGAGGCCCTGATGTCGAAAAACGAGCCTGGGAATTAGTGCCGCAATATATAAGACAACAGATAATGCCGGTTATTGATTCTGGTGACTATGCAAGAGCAAAAATTCTTCTTGAGGTGTTAATTTATGGCAAGGCCTCCAGTGCTTACAGGCAATTGGTTGAGAAAAAACAAAGTCATGTCCTTATTGAACAATATGCAGAAATGTCAGAAGTTAACCGAAGGGCAGCAACAAGGGAAGAAGCCAGGCTTGAGCTGGTTGGAAGAAATAATTCCATGGCTCAAGTTTACCCTCATTTAGATGACCGGGTAACCTTAAATTATCTATATGCCAGAACTTTAATAGCCTTAGGCCAGGTTGATGAGGCAAGAGAAGTTATTAAAGACACAATCGAACTATATAGTAAAGGAATGGTATGGGAGCATGATGCAAGGACTTCCAGTTTCAGCTTTAGCCCAATGGAAGAAAAATTTAAAACCTTACCTAATAATATTTATAATCAGGCAAAGCAAGAGTTAGAGGCTGCTGAAAAAGCATTCAAGGAAGCTCAAGAGAAAGCAAGAGAACAGGCCCAAAGACCGCAGGTTGTAATCCCTCAGATTCCCGATGAATTTGCGGTTTTTGAAGAAATAACAAACGAAAGCGGATTGGCCAATGGCTTAAGGCAGCTTGGTATTGCTTTAAGAGCTGAACAAGGTCTTCCGGCAAAGAACACTGATCTTAATCAGTACTGCGGAGTAACTGATGTCGTCGGTGATGCTGCTTATGCCTTAAAACAGATAAATCAAGCAATCAAGCTAAGAGATGGAATTCATGTTGAAGAGTTTGACATCAACATGTATTTTAAGGGCCGGATTATGTGGTCAAGCAATATCGCCGATACTACCAGGGGCCTTGTACCGGGAGTTTTACAAATAATTTCAAAGACAAAAGACAATGTATTTTTAGAAGACGGCGAACTTGTTAAGACTTATTCGATTTATATGGAAAGAGGCAGGGACCAGTTAGTTTCTTATACAAGGGGCTGGGGCTGGTGGAGCCAGACATTCCATTACAGGGTCCAGACATACGGCAAGGTTTACGTCGAATATGACGGAAAGATCAGGATTTTACCATCAAGGTCAGCATTAGAAAACGCTGTTAAATCAGCCGCAAACGGAAATAGCGCAACTTTTGATAATGCAGAGGCTGTAGAGTTTAATGATTTTAATCCCAGCGCAAAAGCCTACAGGGTTGTCAAGAAAGACGGGACTGAATTTACATTGGTCCTTTTGATCGAGAGAAATGATATTAAATTCGAGCTCTTAAGTATTAATCAATATCCCGATTACTTAGTTAAAATGAGGAACGATCTTTTAAGAGAGATTGTAAAAGGCTGCGGCACACCCGGCCATCAAGAGCATCTAAGGCAGCTTCGAAGAGTTTTTGAACAACTGCTTGAAGTCCACAGGAGACCGGTAAGAAATAACGATATCCAATTCGGGGTAGAAAGAAAAAGAGAGGATTTTGCATCCAAAGCAATCAATGATCAGGGCCAGGTTGAAGAAGATACGATCAGGGTGGCAGCCGAGGCTGATAATTCTAATACCAACCGCAGAGGTTCACAAGTCATCCGCGATCTTAAAAATACAGACCTAGATGATGTTGCAAGGGTGCGTAACTTATATTCCGGAATAACAGAGAATACTCTAGAACAGAGAGGCGCAATAGATACAATGGCCAGATTGTTCACCAACGGCGATTCATTCATGATTCTTCGCTTTAATGATGATTGGAGCGTATATGAAGGCGTTATCAAAGAGAAGGGATCTGGATTAAGAGCAGATTCATTATTTATGGGTAATGAATCCGACAGAACAATATTTAGAGGGGAAGACGGAGAGGTATTAGTTTTAACCGGCGAAAAAGACAGAAATGGTTTTGATATCGCAAGAGTAATGACTGACGATAAACTTATTGCCTGGTTTAAGGCCGGAGCAAAATCAGAAGATGCCTCTAAATACGGAGAAGATATAGGATTAAGAAGGGTTTACAATAAGGATCACGAAGAAGAGGAAGTCTATGAGCAGATTTTCTTTAGTTTCATCTTGAATGCTGAAGGAACTTATAAAGAATTCAAGGAAGGGTTACATGAATTTGTATCAACTAAATACGGCGACCTTGAACCGGGTTCATGGTTCTTTGGCCGACGCTTAAAAGATAAATCATCAGTTATACAAATCGAAGACGGGCAATATGTAATTTTTGACAGTGAAGCAGACCCGAAAAAGGATAATGGTTTTACAAGACAATATGGTTTTAAGAGCTTAACAGACTTAAGAAAGGCCATAATCAACAGAAGCATTGCTTCTGATGGTGAGTTCACAGGGATTATGCGTTTTGCCAATGACGATGTACAGGTATTTATAAGATTTATAAAGGAGGACGACAAGTGGGTTTTATTTGAAGGCCAAATAGAGGACCTTCCAGCTAAGGCAGAACGTGATGCAAAAGCAAATGGTGAAGATTTTGAACTTAAATTCAAGGAAGAGGCTGGCTATAAATATAAATTCCTTATCGAGCCGATAAACCCAAGGCCGCTTAGAATGGTAGAAGGTAAACTAACGGCTTCTTTTATGGAAACTGAAGTTGATAAAAGAACCGGGCTCTATCCGATAGTGACCATAGATGTATCAACAACAGAGAAGCTCTTTAAATTAGTTAATGATCTGGTAGCCGGGAACAAATTAAGCGGAGATAGAACAAGATATCAGGGTGTTAAGATCGGAAATAAGGTAGCAATAGTTGAATTGGATACTAAAGGAAATCCATTTCAATTTGTAATTCAAAAGATAGATGGTGATCCAGAAAAACCATATATTTTCATAGTTATAGGAGATATTTCTAATGCCGGTAAGATCATCAATAACCAAATAAGCCTAATGGATGATTCAAGGACAGTTCCAGCAACCGGCTTACACCCGATAGTTGACCT
>JAFGHG010000044.1 GCA_016939345.1 Candidatus Omnitrophota bacterium | reverse complement strand
GTATGTACTGCTTATAAATATAAAGGAAAACCAGTGAAGTCTTTTCCTTATAGTCTTGATAATATTGAGCCGGTTTACAGAGAATTTAAAGGCTGGAGGCAGCCGGTAAACGGCTCGAGAAGATTCATCGATCTTCCTAAGCAGGCTCAGGACTATGTGATTTTTATCGAAAAGTTTTTAGGAGTAAAGGTAAGTTTTATATCAGTAGGTAAAAAAAGAGAAGCTATTTTTAAAAAAACGACTAAAGGGGGATCTTTATGACCGCTATTTTATTTGTTTTTGCCGGTTCTATTATTGCTTTAGGATTCTGCGCCTACCTTATTTTCTGGATTTTAAAACAGCCTGAGGGAAGCGAGAAAATGAAAACAATATCAAACTATATCTATCAGGGTGCAAGGGGTTACTTGTGGCAGCAGTACAAGGTTGTTTTATTGTTTTTTGTGATTGTTTTTTGCATCCTTTATTTTATGTATTTGAAAGGCTTTCTGGTGGTCTTTGTGCCTTTTGCTTTTTTGACCGGCGGGCTTTTTTCTGGGTTTTGCGGCTGGTTAGGTATGTTTGTAGCAACAAAATCCAATGCCAGAACAGCCCATGCAGCTCAACAGAGCTTAAATAAGGGCTTAAGGGTGGCTTTCAGCGGCGGCACTGTAATGGGCCTTATGGTTGTAGGTTTAGGATTGCTTGAGATGTCTGCTTGGTTTATTGTCCTTAGGTGGTATTTTACCTACCGTCAGCCTCTCGCCGGCAATGAACTTTTTACCGCTATAACCTCGACAATGTTATGTTTTGGCATGGGGGCTTCAAGCTATGCCCTTTTTGCCCGTCTTGGAGGAGGGATCTATACAAAAGCAGCTGATGTAGGAGCTGATCTGGTAGGTAAGGTCGAAGCAGGGATACCCGAAGATGATCCAAGGAATCCGGCAGTAATAGCAGATCAGGTAGGAGATAATGTCGGAGATGTCGCGGGAATGGGTGCTGATCTTTATGAGTCTTATGTCGATTCCATTGTCGCTACTATGGCTTTGGCAGCGGCCGCAGGACTTGGTTTTAAAGGAGTAATAACGCCTCTGCTTATGGCTGTATGCGGTGTAATCGCTTCTTTAATTGGATATTTCTTTGTTCAGACTAAAGAGGGTGCTACCCAAAAAGGCCTTTTAAGAGCCCTTAGAAAAGGCGTCTGGACAGCTGCCGGCCTGGTAGTTGTTTTTTCTTTCTTGATAATTAAATTTTACCTTCCGGAAAATTTCGGTATCTTCTGGTCAGTAGTTATAGGCCTTCTGGCAGGAGTACTTATAGGTCAGTTTACAGAGTTTTTTACTTCTGCCGGCTATAAACCCACTCAGAAATTAGCCGATACTGCTAAGACCGGTCCGGCTACCCTTATCATAGAAGGAATTGCTTTAGGCATGCTTTCACCTTTCGGAGCAGTGCTTGTTGTAGGCATAGCTATTATTTCCAGTTTTGCCTTAAGCGGAGGCTTCGCTAATTTTAGCATGGGTTTGTATGGAGTAGGCATATCAGCGGTGGGAATGCTTTCGACCCTGGGGATTACTTTGTCGACCGATGCGTACGGACCGATAGCTGATAATGCCGGAGGGGTTTCTGAGATGGCAGAGCTTCCTCCGGAGGTGAGGCAGCGCACTGACCAGCTTGATTCTCTGGGCAACACAACAGCTGCAACCGGTAAAGGATTTGCAATTGGTTCTGCTGCCTTAACAGCTCTTGCTTTGATCGTTGCTTATAGAGACCATATTGTCCACGAGGCTGCACGTCTTGGAGTTAATATTGACATGAGCAGTGTAAGTCTTTTTGAGCCTAATGTGATTATAGGTATTTTCATAGGAGCCATGATGCCCTTTGTCTTCTGTTCCTTATCGCTTAAAGCAGTCGGGCGCACTGCCGGTGCTATAATCGAGGAAGTGAGAAGGCAATTCAGAGAGATAACCGGACTACTAGAAGGAAAAGCAGAAGCTGATTATTCCCGCTGTGTTGCGCTTACTACTAAAGCAGCCCAAAAAGAGATGATACTTCCTTCACTTTTAGCTATTATTGCTCCGATTATTACAGGTATTTTGCTTGGGGTTAAAGGAGAAGTAGGCCTTTTGATCGGCGCTCTTTCATCGGGTTTTGTCCTGGCAGTCATGATGGCTAATTCCGGCGGTTCCTGGGATAATGCTAAAAAATATATTGAAGAAGGAAAATTAGGAGGTAAAGGGTCTGCAGCTCATAAAGCAGCAGTTATAGGTGATACAGTCGGCGATCCTTTCAAGGACACAGCCGGACCTTCATTAAATATTCTTTTAAAACTCATGTCTATGGTCTCTATAGTCTTTAGTGCAGTAATAATCAGTTATTCATTATTTAAGTAATTCTTAAAAAAATACCCCCGTTAAAAAACGGGGGTATTGTTTTATAAACGGATATAAAAATCAATTTTGGAATTGAACCCCGATTTTGTTAGCCTGACTCCATACTACCTGGCCATTGATTTCCTTGTTTTCGCCGGGGTTTCTTGGCGAAAGGAGTCTGATTTTAATTTTCTTTCCAGTTTGAATAGGACGAGGCATCTCAAGGCAAATGCCGCCGCTTGAGATATTTACGGTTGTAGCAATCGGGAGCTTAATTGAAGATGATGGTTCTATACATACCGCGCGCAGATTAACCCTTTTTCTTCTGGACCTGCGCTCATTAGAAACTTTATAGATTTTATGATTAGATAACAGCCCTGATTCTTTTTCCCTGTGCATTTCTATATACCTGTCGTCGCAAAGCATTGACATGATAGTTTCAAAATGCTGGCAGGCCTTTTCATTTTTACAGATTATTTTGTAGGTTTTTCCTGTCATATCCTGTTCCTGGTGTTAATGTTATACATTCGGCCTTTGATATTGTCAAGAATTATTTGATCCAGCCGGCTTTCACTTCCCAAAATCCCTGGCTATCAAGGCAAGGGCATAGGTTTGGCTTTTAGCAAAATTTTGATATAATATGAGTTTATGAAAAGCCTAACCAGAAAAACTCAATACCAAAAACGGCTGGAAACAATGGAGAAAAGATGGGAAGACCTCTGCATTCGCTGTGGAGGGTGCTGTGGGGCCTTTGATGACCCCTGTGTGTATTTAAGAAAAGGAAAGGACAACAGATACTCCTGCAGTATTTACCCCCACCGCTTGGGAGAAAGAGTAACGGTTGCAGGCGAAAAGTTCGACTGCGTCCAGTTAAGAAAGATAATTAATACTCATTGGAAAAACGACCATCTCTGCGTTTACAAAAAGATCCTGAGAATGCCTTGGATTTTGGAGGAGGAGGCTTAATCCGTGGACACCATTGAGAAAGTAAGTAAAATAAGGGGCTTAAACCTGGGCAGCTGGCTGCTAATGGAAGGTTATATCTTAGGCGGCAGGAATATTGCCGAGAGCCTGTTTAAAGATGAATTTAAAAAGACCTTGGGTGTTAAACAGCTGAAAGATTTTGAGCGTCTTTTTAGAAATCATTTTATAAACGAAGATGATTTTAAAACGATCTCTTGTATTGGAGCCAATACTCTGCGTATACCTTTTAATCATCGTTTGCTTGAAAAAAAGCCTTTCAGCTATTCTCAAGAAGGTTTTGCTTATTTAGACAGAGCTTTTGATTGGGCCGAAAAATACAATCTTGGTATAATTTTAGATTTACATGCCGCCGCCGGAGCACAGAACTGCGACTGGCATTCAGACAGCAGCGGTAAGGCCATGCTTTTTAAAAGCAAGATTCTCCAGAAAAGGACAATCTGTCTTTGGCAGGTTATAGCAGACCGCTATAAAGATAAAAAAGGCTTAATTGGTTATGATTTTCTTAATGAGCCTGTTCTAGGAAGCATAAGCACCAAAGTCCTTAAAGGATTCTACTCCAGACTGCTTAAAGCAGTGCGCTCGATTGATAAGGAAAGCCTGATTTTTTTAGAAGGCGATGTTTGGGCTCAAAAAATTGATTTTCTTGCTGATTTAATCCAGAGAAACGTGGCAGTCAGCATACATGCATATCAGCCTTTGAGCTATGTATTTAACTTTACACCTTTTTTGAGGTTTCCGGCAAAAATCGAGAATTATTGCTGGAATAGCGAAGGGGTTAAGAGATATCTGAGGCCATATTATGAATTCTCGAAAAAAAACAAGGTAGGAATTTATGTTGGGGAATTCGGTATAAACTGGAGAGGAGGATTCTGGGGCGAGGATATGTGGCTTCAAGCCATGCTAAAGGCTTTCATTGATTATAGATTCGGCTTTACATATTGGACCTATAAGGCAATAGCCCAGTATAACTTCCCTGATGGGTTGTATCAGTTTATAGAAGATTCAAGGTATATCAACCGAGCCGGCCCTGTAATCGGCTGGCAAACATACCCTAAATACTGGAAAAAAGACAAGGAAAAAATAGTTGATTTCTGGAAAACAGTAAATTATACACCTAACAGCAAACTTCTTGCAATTTTAAGGAGGTACTGGAAAAATGATCATACCGGCGCTTCTAACCAAGAATAAAGATGAATTACAGTCCATGATTAACACCTGTTCTGCTTTTACTGATTATGTTCAGATAGATATCATGGACGGAAAGTTCGTTCCTTCTGAAAGTGTCAGTTTAAGCACAGTCAAAGACTTGATAATTCCTGTCCGTTCAGAAGCTCATTTAATGGTCACAGATCCTCTTGAATGGCTGGATGTTTTCAAAAAACTGGGTTCAGAAAAAATAGTATTTCATTACGAGATAAAAAAAGACCATAAAGATATTATAACCAGGATAAAGGATGTCGGTCTAAAGGCCGGCTTAGCTGTAAATCCTTTGACCAAAATCAATAAGTTCAAGCCTCTTTTAGGTTTTGTTGATTCAGTTCTCTTTTTGTCTGTTAATCCTGGTTTTTACGGTGCTGATTTTATTCCTGAAGTGCTGGATAAAATCAAAGATTTCAAAAGGCTTTATCCTGAAATTGAAGCGGGAGTCGACGGCGGGATAAAGCCGGATAACGCAGTTTTGGCTAAAAGAGCAGGAGCAGATTTTATTTGCGTGGGAAGCGCTATCCTTAAGAGCAGAGACCCAGCACAAGCTTACAGAAATTTACTTAAATCTATAAATGAACAGGTTTCTTAAAGTATTTTTTTTCTTGTCAGTTATAGCTATTCCGGTATTGCTTTTCAGGCCTTCCGGCAACACCCCTAAGAACAGTCCTTCTGATTTTCTCGCCGATTTTACAGCCGATAACGATGAGCAGCCCTTAGAAGACAATAAAGAAATGCCTTATGGCCGCGGTCAGATAGCCATAATCTTTGATGATATGGGAGGCAGTTTGGATGAACTGAGAGATCTTTATTCTCTGAATATCCCGCTTACCATATCAGTCATACCAGATTTGAAATTTTCCCGCAATATAGCCCATATCGGCGCGCGCTGCGGTTTTTCTGTTTTTATCCATCTTCCTCTCGAGCCGGAGGATCAAAAAAAGCAGGAGTCGGCCGGCTTTAAGTTTATAACCACCAGTATGAGCAGAAGAGAGGCTGAGTCCCTGCTGCGTCAATATCTTAACTCTATCCGTATTGCTATAGGTGTTAATAACCATATGGGCTCGAAAGCTACCCAGGATAGAAGATTATCTGAAATAGTGATAAAAGCTGTGAAGGCCAAAGGTCTGATTTTTGTAGATAGCCAGACTTCTTTAGAGTCAGTTACTTATTCTGTAGCCAGGTCAGAAGGGTTAGTTTGCGATTATAGCCGTGGTTTTTTAGATTCAGGCCAGGATTATCACTCAATGCATGAGAAAATGAAGCAATTCATAGCCGAATCGCAAAAAAAAGGAAAGATCATAATTATTGCTCATCCAAGGAAAAATACCATAAAATTCCTAAAGGAAAACTTGCCGGAATTTGAAAGAGAAGTAGATTTTATAACTGCCAGGGAGTATTTCGGGATTTAATCCACTAAAGAAATAAATTAATTCCGATGAATAAAGATTCTAAAAAAGTCCTGTTGCATATATGTTGCGGGGTTTGCGGTTTCCATTCTATCAGGAGGCTTAAAGAGCTCGGATACAAGGTCAGCGGTTTTTTTTATAATCCTAATATTTACCCTTATAACGAGTACCAGAGGCGTAAAGATGCAGCAGCTAAAGTATGTGCTTTGGAAGATGTCTGTTTTATTGAAACAGATTATAACAGCCAGGACTGGCAGGCCTGTTGTGGTATGCTAGGCGGCGAACCTGAAGGGGCTTTACGCTGCAGGCTGTGTTATGAATTAAGGCTAAAAAGGACTTATCAGGCCTGCAAAGAGAATTCGTTCAGTTATTTTACAACTACCTTGACCATCAGCCCCCATAAAAAAAGCCAGGCTATATTCGATGCTGCCTGTAAGATTTCTGAAGACAACTTTTTAAAGATAGATTTAAAAAAAGGTAACGGCTTCAAAAAAACCATAGAACTTTCTAATGCCCATAATCTTTACAGGCAGAATTATTGCGGCTGCATTTTCAGCTTAAGGTGAAGCATGGAGGAAAGGTTTTTTTCCTATAATAGATATCTAAGAGATAAGTTTTCCCAGCGTGTGCAAAGAATAAGCATAGACGCCGGATTTTCATGCCCTAATCTTGATGGTACGTTAAGTACTTCAGGTTGCGCTTACTGCAATAACAAAGCATTCGTCAAATTTGCCGGGTCTAATAAAAGCGTGCGTGAACAGATATTAAGCTCACTTGATTTTTATGGCAGGCGTTTTAAGGTAAAAAAATTTATCGCCTATTTTCAATCTTTCAGTAATACCCATGCTGACGTAGAACAACTTGGCAGGACCTATGAGATAATCAGAGATTTTCCTCAGATAGTAGGTCTTTCTGTTTCAACCAGACCTGATTGTATTGACAAAAACAAGTTAAAGCTTATTTCCAGCTTTTGCTCTGATTATCTGGTATGGATTGAGTACGGGCTTCAGACTACTAATGACATTCTTTTGGCCAGCATTAACCGCGGCCACACATATGAGGACTTTTTGAACACCCTTGAACTTTCAAAAAAATTCAACTTAAATATCGGGGTGCATATGATAGTTGGTTTGCCTGGTTCTCAATACCTCGATCATATTAATGATGCCAGACGCCTGGCATCATTAAAAATACAGGGAATAAAGTTTCACGCCTTTCATGTGCTTAAAGAAACGGTATATGAGGGTCTTTACAGCCAGGGTAAGATAGCTCTGATGCAAAGGCAAGATTACGTTAAGACGGTATGCGATATGCTTGAGTTTTTACCTCAGGATTTGGTTATCCTAAGGCTGGTACCATCAGCATATCACCAATACCTGATAGCTCCTGATTGGATAAATGATAAGGCCGGGGTTATCGATCAGATAGGGAAAAGGCTCCAGGATAAAAAACAATACCAAGGAAGATTATATGAAAATACTAGTCACAAGAGTTAATAAAGCAAGGGTAAGCAGCAGTGAAGGTTTGGAATCAGCGATAAACAGAGGTTTAGTTTTATTCGTAGGCATTGAAAAGACCGATAAGGAAAAAGATCTGGTATATATGTCTAATAAGGTAGTTAATCTGAGGGTTTTTGAAAACCAAGATTCAAAATTG
>JAFGHG010000043.1 GCA_016939345.1 Candidatus Omnitrophota bacterium | reverse complement strand
AAGTTAAGCCATAAGTTTGGTATAATAAATAAGATATATATTATTTGATTTTTAAAGGTAAGCCTTTTTAAGGTTTTATCCTAAAGGAGGTTTTATGTCTATTGTTTTGTTTAAACCGGCTAAATTAGTAAAAATAATGATTATGATTATTCTTTTATGTTCTGCTGCCAGCTTTTTGCTTGAAGCTGCCACTATAAAATTCAAAGTAGTCGCGGCAAATCCTTCTCAGGTTAAGCGCCAGCGTGTCCCTATTCAGGTCTATCTTCCTGAAGAAGTTAAGCCCACAGATATTATAGACCTGGGAGGCTTAAACCTTGAATTTGACGCCGAGAAGTCGCTATACTATGTTTATAACGAAAATATCTTTCTTGAGCCGAAAGAGATAAGGACTTTTGAGGTGGAGATAAATGATATATGGCTTATCCCTGAAGGAGATATAGCTACACTTGACACAAAGGTGAAGTATCTGCTTAAAGCTTTCGAGGCTAGCGAATACGAAGACCAGATGAAGACGATCGCCGAACAATTTGACCTTTTGTCAGCTGAAATAAGCAAAACCCAGAACGACGATGGCATGAGCCGTTCTCAGCATATAGGCATATTTCGCACTAATTCCCGGGCCCTGGACAGTCTTAAGGAAAAGATCCTTGAAATGGAAAGGATACTGCAGCGCCAGCAAGGACCGCTTACTCCTGATATGCTGGCCAAGACCAAGTTTAAAACCGATGCCCCTACAAAGACAGCTACTTGGATAGCGATTTTTATAATCATCTTTTTCCTTGGGCTTATATCGGTCATAGTATTTTTTACCTGGTACCGTCAGGGGAAAGCCACCGAGAAGATACTTGCTGAAGCAAAAAAGGATGCTTTCGTAGATTTTGGAGAAGACAAGGATAAGAAAAAGAAAGAATAATGATACGCATCTTGTATCTCGTGAAGCACTTCTCGGTTTAAATATTTTTAATATGATTAATGTTTTATTTTTAACGCCTCAGAGGGTTTTGTTCGAGGGCCAGTGCAAAAGCATCATTCTTCCCGGAGAGGAGGGAATGCTTGAGGTGCTTTCTTTTCATAAAGATTTTTTGAGCAGGCTTCTGCCGGGTATAGTAGAAATAGATAGTGATTTAAGGTTCGCTATCCGCAGGGGGATAGTAAAGATCGAGCGTAATACTGCCATAATAATAGCTGAATCAATGCATTGGCAGCAAAAAGGAGCATAATAAATGGGCTGGGATATTCCTAGAAACCTTTCTTTAATCATAATTTTCGGACTTTGCATTCTTGGGCCTTCGATTGTTTTTGCTTTTGGCAGTGCAGCAAGTATCAATGCCCTTGGCAGGAACCCTTCTGCTGCTCCCAAGATATTCAAGGCAATGATAATCAATCTTATTTTTGTTCAAAGCTTATCAATAATCGCCATGCTGGTTGTTTTTCAGCTGTTTGTTCCTTAAGTAAGATTATTTTATTATTGAAAGGAGATTAGATGGATATAGGATTGATGATATCGGTGGTTGTTCTTATAGTTATATTCGGAGTTGTTTTTATGTTCTTCTGGCGGAAGTTTGTTTTCAATACCCTGGCTTCTACGACCCAACGGCTTGAAGATCTTGACCAGGACAGCTTAAGGCTGCGTGAAGAGGCCAAGAAAAAACTTGAAGAAGCAGAAGCTGCTGCAGCTCAGTTATTGAACAAGGCCAAAGAAGAGGCTTTGGCTATGAGAAAAGATATTATGCAGAACGCCAATGAAGAAAAAGAAAGAGTCCTGCAGAAAGCCAAAGCCCAGTCAGAAGACATCATCCAGCAGGGAGAAAAAACCCGGCACATGCTTATCACTGAGCTTGAAAAAAGAATAGAGTTGGAGTCTATAAAAAAGGCAGCCCAGCTGCTTGAGTCGACTTTACCTAAAGATATCCGACAGCAGATTCATTCGCATCTAGTAAAAGACCTGCTCAGCGCAGGCCTGGGCGGTTTGAAGAACATGAGCGTACCTGAAGATTTAAAAGAAGCAAAAGTAGTTTCAGCTTTTGAGCTGGATGCCAAAGAAAAAAAAGAACTTGTTAGGATACTAAAGGATTTAACAGGTAAAGATTTCAACATATCAGAGGAAAAAGATATAAACTTGATCTCAGGTTTCATGGTAGTTATAGGCAACTTGGTCTTTGACGGCACCCTGCAGTATAAAATAAGAGAAAAAGCCAAAGAATTAGTCAGCAAACAATAAACAAAATTCAATGATCAAAATTCTAATTAGGATATTGGTATCTCAAATTTATTTGGGATTTGGTGCTTGGGTTTTATAATTTAACCAGATGGAAAAGAGGTCAGAAGAAAAAGACAAGATTGATTTTGCCTCGGCTTTTGAAGTTAGAGAGGTCGGGATAGTAAAGTCTATTCAGAAGATAATCGCTATCGCTACCGGTCTTCCTTCATGCGTCAGCGGGCAGATGCTGGAGTTCGTCAACGGAGAAAAAGGCCTGGTCATAGGATTTACTGAAGATGAAGTCCAGATACTTGTTCTTGGTTCAGCAGCCAACCTTCGGGCAGGATGTGAAGTATATAATAAGGGCCAATTTTTGAGCCTTCCCGTGGGAAAAGGATTTTTAGGCCGAGTAATAAATGCCCTTTGTGCGCCGGAGGATGGCATGGGCGATATAGATTCCAGCGAAGAATATCCGGTATTTAAAGTTGCACCGGGAGTAATGGAAAGAATACCGGTCGAAAAGACGCTCGAAACCGGGACATTGAGTATTGATGCGATAATACCCATTGCCAAGGGTCAGCGTCAGCTTTTGATAGGCGACAGGCTGACCGGTAAGACCTCGGTTGCAATCGATGCTATTATCAATCAAAAAGGAAAAGACGTTGTCTGTATATACTGCTGCATAGGAAAGACTCATTCCAGCCTTCTCAAGGTTATTGAGACCCTTAAAGATAGAGATGTCCTTTCTCATACAATTATTTTAAGCGGAACTGCATCTACTTCTCCCGGCGAACAGTATCTTGCTCCTTACACAGCTTGTATGCTGGGTGAGTATTTTATGAATAACGGAGGAGACGTCCTGGTTATATTCGATGATTTGACCAGGCATGCCTGGATATACCGTCAGATAAGCCTGCTTCTTGGCAGGGCTCCTGGACGGGAAGCCTACCCTGGTGATATTTTTTACGTTCACTCCCAGCTTATGGAAAGAGCCGGATACCTAAAGCCTGATCTTGGCAATGGGTCTATGACCTTTCTTCCGATACTGGAAGTCCAGCAGGGAGATGTTACCGGTTATATTTCCACAAACGTTATTTCCATGACCGACGGCCAGCTTTATTTCAGCACGCCTTTGTTCAATAAAGGTTTCAGGCCGGCAATAGATTTTGGACTGTCTGTTTCGCGTATCGGATCAAAAGCCCAGTGGCCGGCTATAAAATCATTATCCCGAACTTTAAGGCTTGAATACTTACAATATAAAGAATTAGTCCAGATGACCCAGCTCAGAGCAACCGGGCTTTCAAAATCCGCTGAACAATTATTAAGAAGAGGCGAAGCTATAACTCAGCTGCTTATACAGGACAAAAACGATCCCGTTCCTTCGGAAGTCCAGGTGGCTTATCTTTATGCTTTGAGTTTAGGCATACTTGATGAGCTTACTGTTTCGGAGATAAAAAAATTCAAAAAAGAATTCGTAGGCAAGGTCAATGAATGGGACCGTTCTCTTTTGCCGGTTATAAGCGAGACCAGGGAATTCAAAGACGCAAATATTGAAAGAATGCGCAGGTGCCTGCAGAGATATTTTGAACAGGAATAATTGAGGGTCTAGGGATTAGGATTTAGGGATTAGCCAATACCCAGCCCCTAAACCCTAAATAAAAATGGCTACATTAGTAAAAATTAAAAAAGATAAAGAATTTTACGGTTCACTTTCTGGGCTGTTAAAGGTCTTAAAGGGTATTGCAGTTTCTCAGTATCAGATTTTAGAGCGCAAGATAAAATTATTCGATAAGTTTTCTTATGCTGTAAACAGTTTTCTTCTGGGTATCGAGACTAAAGATATAGTTCATCCTTTTATAAACCCCACAGTCCAGGCCAAAGGAGTTGTGGCCATAACATCTGACTCAGGCCTTTTGGGGGGCTTGAACATGCAGGTTATGAAAAGGGCTTTTGAAGAGCTTAAGGGTTCAGGAGATATGCTTTTTGTGGTCGGAGAAAGAGGCAAGATCTATGCCCGCGAAGAGCATATACCTTATACCGGATTTCCCGGGATCAAAGAAGAAGAGCGGCTTGAGCTGTCTTTAACTGTCCGCGATCATGTTCTTGAGAAGGTAATGTCTGAGAAAATAGGCAGTTTATGCATTATTTACCCCAGGGCTCTTTCTTTGACTGTTCAGCGCATTGAAAAAATAACTCCTGTTCCTTACGGAAAGGAAGAAAATCCGGATGAAGCTAAACAGCTCCATGAAATTAATCTCGATAATTTTATCCAGGAATCTTCATTGCTGGATGTGGTCGAATACCTGGTCTATTTATGGCTAGGCCATCGTTTATATGAGATTTTCGGCGAAGCCAAGCTTGCTGAGCTGGCAGCCAGGTTTATGCATTTGGAAGAGAGTTCTCACCGCCTGGAGGATCTGGACAAAGAATTAAGATTAAAGTATTTCCGTCTTAAGCATGAGCTGACCGATGCAAGCATGCGCGAAATATTTGCTTCCCGGCTTATACATACTGGCAAACACTGAAGATTTGCTTGATAAACAGCTCTTGGATATTTCGGTAAGGGTAAAGGTAACGAAACCCGTATCGGTAACGTTTAGCGGTAACGGGTTATATAAAAGAATAAAAAACGATACACGTAACCCAACTACGATACGGGCATCGCAACCATAACCGATAGACCATTATGAAGATTGAAGCAAAAAATATCCGTTCCGTAGGGACTGTGATCTCAGTCCAGGGGCCGGTTGTTGACGTTAAATTCAAAGTAGCGCAGGATGTGCCTGAACTTTTTGAACGTATGGTAGTATCACGGGCCGACGGAGAAGAGGTTGTTTTAGAGGTTGCAGAACATTTGGTCGGTAATATCGCCCGCTGTATAGCCATTAATTCCACAATGAATATCCGCAGAAAAGCTCAAGCCTTTGCTATAGGTATGCCTATCAAGATACCTGTTGGTGAGCCTTTATACGGAAGGCTTATAAGTGTTTTAGGCGAGCCGATGGATTTAAAAGGGCCGATCGAGGCGATAGAAAAAGCGCCGATACGCCAGGCTGATATGAACACAAAAATAGATGTAAAAAAGGGAGAAGCCAAGGGCCCGGAGCTGCTTGAAACAGGCATAAAGATAATAGATTTGCTTTTTCCTTTGATAAAGGGAAGTAAAAGCGGCATATTAGGCGGAGCCGGCTTGGGAAAGAGTGTTTTGACACTTGAGGTCATACATAACATTATTAAAAAGCATGAGGGCAGTGCTGTTTTTGCCGGAGTCGGAGAGCGTATCCGTGAAGGAAATGAGCTTTTTTTTGAGTTGACCCGGTTAGGGGTAATCGATAAGACCATGATGGTTTTTGGCCAGATGAACGAGCCTCCGGGAGCAAGGTTTATCGGTGCGGTTACAGGAATAACCATGGCTGAAAGCATAAGACAGAGGAACCAGGATGTGCTTTTGTTTGTAGATAATATATACCGCTTTATCCAGGCCGGAGCCGAAATATCTACCCTTTTAGGCCATCTTCCTTCTGAGACCGGGTATCAGCCCACACTGCTATCAGAGGCCAGTGAGTTTCATGAAAGAATAAGGACTTCTCAGGAAGGAGGAGGTTCTATAACTTCAGTTGAGGCAGTATATGTTCCGGCTGATGATTTGACAGATCCGGCAGTTGTTACGATTTTCAGTTTTCTTGATTCTATAATGGTCCTTTCCCGGGAAAGGATACAGCTCGGCCTTTATCCGGCCATAGACCCTTTGCTTTCGTCATCTGCAAATCTTGACCAGGATGTGGTAGGTAAATACCATTACGAGATATCCCAGGAAGTTATAAGGACCTTTCAGAAATATGAAGAATTGAGGAGGATAGTAATGGTAATCGGCGTTGATGAATTATCTACTTCTGACAGGACAATATATGAACGGGCTAGAAAATTGCAGAATTTTCTTACCCAGCCTTTTTTTGTTGCTGAAGGCTATACCGGAAGGCCCGGGGCTTTTGTTACCATAGAACAGACCTTGGCCGGCTGCAGCGCTATTCTGGCCGGAAGAGTGGATTCAGAACCGGAGAGCCGCTTTTATATGATGGGAGCGCTCGAAGGGGAGCAATAAATACAGGAGTTGCTATGTTT
>JAFGHG010000042.1 GCA_016939345.1 Candidatus Omnitrophota bacterium | reverse complement strand
GATCAGCTTATCTTTATAAAAAGTACAGGGGTCTATGCCCTTGGTCCTAAACTGTTCTAAGGCGTCATTGAAAATAACTACGGTAAAATCTTCCTTGTAATTACTGCCAAAATTCAAATAAACACATTTTTTTGACTGATAGGTAGCCAAGACCCTTCCCCTTACACAGCGTATCTGGCCTATATACTGATAAGCTTTATCAGCAGAAACAACCTCATGCCCTGACCATATACCCTTTTTATTCTGTCTGGCCTCTCTTTGATTTTTTACAAACAACTGGCTGTACTTGACATTGGGCGGACAGGTGTAGAGCGCGGCTAAACCTTCTTCAAGCAGCTTAGCATTGATAAAAATATCTCCGAGAAAACAATAACCAAGCAACCGCTTGTACTTGTCCATTTGGACTAAATCAAACTCGACCCTGATATTTTTACCTTCAACCAGACCACGATTATACTGAGCAGCCTCCTGGGAATAAGGCTGAGGATTAAAAACAAAATTACCGTTTTTTTTATCCCTAAGCTCAGGAGTGTCTAAGCCTATATAGCGTAGCAATTTCCCGTTTTCTAATCTTATCGTATCGCCGTCGATAACCTCAATTACTTTGACAGAGGAATAATCCAGAGGCTTACTGCAGGAAAAAACGGCCAACAAAAAACAAAAGAATAGTAAAAATTTAGAGGTCCTCAATTATCTTAAAAAATATTTTCTGGGCAAACTGCGGTTTAGGAAGAAGGAGTTTGCGGGCTGACACTTTTAATCTCTGAGTATCATTACTGATATTTTTTATCTTAATGTTCACGTCATAATCAGAGATCCTGGCTTTCAACAGGCCCTGTGACTCATCGCTCACCAGGACTTCACTTTCCAAGACTTCAAGTTTTTCCAGGCAGATATCCCAAAGCTCTCTGTACTCAGTTTTTACATTTCCTATTGCAGAATCGCTGCTTAAAGTATATCCGGTCAAAAGACCGGCTCCGATTAATACCGGAACACATCCGCTGACAAGCAAAGCAGCCAAAATTATAAAAATAGACTTTTTCATTTTCCTTTTTTACAATATATCAAAATTTTGGTTATTTTCAAGAAATTAATTCTTTCTTTAAACCGCGACCCCCAGGCTGTCAAGATCGCTTATCAACTGATGGCAATCTTTGAATTGGACACAATTTAAACCTAAAATCATGGCTTGCTCGATAAGGTCCCGGCGATCGTCAATATATGCCATCTCGTTGAAACCAACGCCGGCAGCATCTTTTAAATGCTGATATATTTTTTTTTCTGGTTTTATGGACTTTACTTCATAAGAAAGTATCAGCTTATCGAAGATTGAAAAGACATCTTTAAATTCCCGGTATAAATACTCAAAGTGAAGGCGGTTTATGTTAGAGATCAGATACAAAGGATAACGCTGATTAAGCCTTCTAGTCAAAGCGATAACATCTTCATTAGGATAAAAAATATCAGACCATAGTTCGAGAAAATAATCATAATTAAAACTTGCCTTAAACCTTTTTTTAAAGTCAGTAAAGAAATCAACAGGTTCTATAAGTCCTTTTTCAAAATCAAGACCAAACTGGTTCTCGTATATTTGGTCTAAAAGCTCCTTTTTAGAAACACTTATCTTGCCTTCGATTTTGTCTAAAGCAATGGCATAATCAAAACCAAAAAGCACATTTCCAAGATCAAAAGCAAGGGCTTTAATCACTTTGGCTCCTTTGCAGATTTGTCAAAGTTAGAAAAACTGAAAACAAGGCTTTCTTTTAAAGAATAGGGATGCTTGAAACCTGTTTGAAGAAGTTTTTGAATACTAAAAACCATATCTTTTTTCAAATATCTTATTTTTTCGCCGACAAAGGGAACTCTGCTTAATAAGGCGCTCAACCAGACGGGCATTGAGAAGGGTTCTCTGGAACCCAATGCCTGAGTCATAACTGCCAGTATTTCTTTGATGCTCAAGACTTCTTTATCCGCCACAAAAAAAGCTCCTTCAAGAAAACTGTCTTCATAAATAGCTTTAAGCATTGCTTCTACAAGGTTTTCTACATAAACCATATGCATTTTATATTTACCATTTTCCGGCACTAAGATAAGCCTGTGCTTTAAAAGAAATATCAACAGCTTGGTTAAATGCGGCTCATCAGGCCCATAAACTATGGGCGGACGAAGTATGGCAACCTTCATACCCTTTGCTCTGTATTGTAGAGCTATTTTTTCTGCCTCGATCTTAGAAACGCCGTAAGCAGAATTAGCCTTAAAAGGCATATCCTCAAAAAAAGGCACTTTATCGTTTCCAGTAACCACTGCCACTGTACTTAGATATACGATTTTTTTTATCTTTAAGCCATAGCAAAGTTTAAAGACATTGCTGGTTCCTTTTATGTTTGTATCGTATAAAGATGAAAGGCTTCTGCCTCGAATTTTGGCTGCACAATGAAAAGCTATATCAATATTTAAACCCCTTAAGCCTTGCAATGAAGCTTCATCTTTAATATCAGCAATAATAAGTTCAGCTCCGAGTTTTCTCAACTTTTCGCCCTTTTTGGAACTGCGCACAAGACAAAATAACTTGAATTTGCCTTCTTTAAGAAGCTTTTGGACAAGGTGTCTGCCGATGAAACCGTTTGCGCCGGTTATTAGGATATTCATATGATTAGTATCTAGTATCTAGTATTTGGTTTATTCTGACTGTTCGGTTTCTTAATATTATGTCTATTTGTTCTTTGTCTTCTTCTGAAATACTAAATCCTAAACTTCCTAAGTTTTCCTCTGCCTGCTTCAGGTTTCTCATGCCGACTATAGCTGAAGTTATCCCTTTTTGACTAAAATTCCAGTTAATAACCAGCTGGCTCAAAGTCTTGTTGTATTTCTGGGCAATACCTCTGATTTTTGAAAGTGCTTCTTTATTTATTGAGTAAGCCGGCTCAGTTAGATCTTTCATCTTCATCTTGCGATTGACATCTTGGGGTATTTTATTTTTTTCAAAGAAAAACTTACCGGTCAATATTCCGCTGTATAAAGGCGCATAAGTAATAACGGCTATGTTATTTTCCTGGCAAAAGCCGATTATCTCTTTTTCGATACTGCGCTCAAACATGCTGTACTGCGGCTGCAAAGAATGAATCGGGCAGTACTTAAGGAATTCTTTCATTTGGGCAATAGAATAATTGCTTACCCCTACTGCTTTGACAAGATTCTTTTTAAAAATCTCTAGCATAGTCTCTGCAGAATCTGAAATCTCTACATTAGGATCAGGCCAATGGACCTGATAAAGGTCTATATAGTCGGTCTTAAGGCGGTTTCTTGATTCATCCAGCTCTTCAAGCATTCTTTTTTTTGAAAGATCATGAAAAATTCGTGATCCCTGCCAGCTTAAGCCGGTCTTGGTAGCCAAAATTACTTTTTCGCGGATTTTACGTTTGTAAACAAAATCTCCGATAACCCTTTCAGAACGACCTTTTCCATATATAGGAGCTGTATCAAAAGACCTTAGGCCCTGGCTTAAAGCAGCCTCCAGGACCTCGACAGAAAACTTGTCTTCTTGAGGCCCCCACCAGCTGCCTCCGCCAAAAGCCCAAGTCCCCACAATAAGCGGTTCGATGCTCAGGTTTGATTTGCCTAAATTCCTTTTTTCCATATTTTACGATTTAAAAACTCAGGTTATTTTATCATGTATGGTTAAAATTAGAAATTTAATTATTGCACCAATGCAAAAAAATAGCCCTATACTTTTCAAAAATATAGGGCTAAGAAATAAACTTATCAAAAAGAATATTTAATGTTTGTTCCGAAGATATTAATATCTTCCCACTTACCGGCACCCTCGCTTGACTGCCAAAGGTAATAAATATCTCCGTTTAAGTTTTTTATAATCTTAAAGGAAAAACCGGCGTAAACCCTGTTTCTGTTGATACCTTCAACATTGTAATCGTAATAAATTTCATCTGCAACATAGGGTTGGATTTCAAACTTGGTTATTTTCAAAGGCAACCTTACTGTAAACTTATTTCTTAAACGCCAATAATCTTCAGCTTTATCTTTATGCCTGTTTCTGTATTCGAATCTGATTCTATTGCTTAGGCCGAAATCAAAAATATTAGCCCTCGCGGTAACATTTAAATGCGGCCTGTTTTCCTGATACCACTCTTCTTTTGACTTTTCGTAAATATGGCGGTAGCTAGCCCCTAGCTCAAGCCATTTAGCAAGACCGCTCCATGCCAGTCCGAGATCATAATGCTGGTAGTAGTATTGGTCTGCATCGTCTGCGAAACGGGATTCTTCTTCGAAGCTTAATTTCAATTTTTCGTTGATTTTAACAGACGCTGATGCCGCGCTCCAATATTGAAAATCACCGTCATCAAAAGAAAAAACAAAATTGTTAAAAAAGAGAAACAAAAAAAAGCATACAATAAAATAGTAAGTTCTTTTCATTTTTATCCTTTTTCATCAAAATAATCAAGGTCGCTGATAGGCAATATAACCGAAGTTGCTATATTCGCAAGGTGGGCTGCTATCCTTTTGAAATAACGGGCCATAAGGGCAAAACCTACAGCTTCATTGGTTGTGAAATCGCTGCCGGCAAGCTTTATGATTATATTATCGCAGGCTTTAGTTATGTCTCTCTCTGTTGCCCAGGCTGATTTAGCTTTCTCTTCGTCTGAATCGATAAAGGCATATTCGGTCTTATTAAAAAAATCAGAAATTTTACCCTGAAGATTGTCAAAAAGCTGATTATATTTATTCTTATCCAGGGGCCCGTTAATAAGGGCTTTTACTTCAAAGAGGTTTTTTGCATAATCTCCCAGACGCTCAGCATCTTTGACTACGCTCATTAAAAGAAGAGATACCGAAACATCCTCACTGGGCTGCATTGCCAAATGCTCGATAATCCTTTTCCGGATATCTTTTTCCAGAGCATTGACTTTTCTGTCTATGCAGTAGATTTTTTCTTTAAGGCCTTCGACATTGCTGCCGTCAATTATGTTATCACATACCTGGTCAAACATCTCATGAGTATCGTTAAGCATATCTTTGAAATCCTGTAAAACCTGGCTCAGGAAATCTTTGCCTTGCCAGAAACGGAGTAAATTTTGAAACATCGGAATATCCTCCTTAGTTAAATAATTTCGAAATAAATATCAAAGTTGCTGGTACCAGAAAAAATACACCTACAACATAAATAATCGCATAACGCCGCTTTCTATATGCGAGATTACCAAGGCTCTTTGCTAAATTTATAGGAATATTTCTTACTGCTTTTATCGGATAAATAAAAACCACCCCTGTAAAGTTAAATAAAAAGTGGACAAAAGCAATAGTCACCGCAGCAATATTACCGGTCGCAAATGAGGCTAATATCGCTGTAGCAGTAGTACCGATATTAGCCCCCATGGTTATAGGAAAAGCCAGTTCAACAGTAAGTATACCGGCTCCGATCATCGGTATAAGCAGCGAAGTAGTGATAGATGAGCTCTGAACGATAACCGTAAATATCAATCCGGCAAAAATTCCTATTATTCCGTGTCTTTCGATTATATTATTAAGCACAAGCTCGGTTCGCTTGATGACCAGAGACTTCATAACCTTGACTATAAAATAAAGGGCAGAAAACATAATCGCAACAGAAACTATCAAGATAAGAACATAAGCAAGGTTATGCTCTATTTTCAATATCTTAGTAAAAAAATCACTTATTAAAACCACCGTAGGGTTGGTTATTGTTTTAATCGGGCTGGTAAATTTTATTCCGCCGAAATTCTCAAATACCATTGCAAGCTTTGTGGCTGACCTTTGCAAAAAACCGGTCGCCATCTCCAGGGGAAACATCACGCCTACACATATCAAGTTGAAAAAATCATGAACCGTCGCTCCGGCAATGGCCCGCTTGAATTCTTCTCTCCTGGTGATATGGCCTAATGATACTAGTGTATTAGTAACGGTAGTACCAATGTTAGCTCCCATGATTATAGGAATGGCATTTCCGGTAGTAATAACTCCCGAAGCCACCATACCTACGACGACAGAAGTCGTGGTAGATGAACTCTGGATAAGGCTTGTAGCCAGGATACCTATAAATAAACCGACAAATGGATTGGCAGTTGTATTGAGCAGAGCTTCGGCAAAGCCAGAACCAAAACCTTTAAAGGCTTTTCCCAAAAGACTTATACTTACAAGGAATGAATAAAGTAATAGAGCTACGATAATTAATTTAGCGGCTTTTTGTAAACGGTCGGAAAGCATTATCTTCGACTTTTTTTAGATTTTAATATTTTAATATGAATCAATTGTGAAGATAATATGAAGATTGTGTGAAGATAGGGGTCTAAGACCTGAAAAAAGTAAGTATGATTTTTGTACCGATATCAGGCTCGCTTTCTATGTTTACCGACCCTTTATGAAGATTCATTATATGTTTTACTATAGAGAGTCCAAGGCCTGTACCGCCGGCTTCCCGCGAACGGGATTTATCGACCCTGTAAAAACGCTCAAAAACTCTTTGTAAATGTTCTTTAGCAATGCCTATGCCCGTATCCTTTACGGTTATAATCAATGAATTTTTTTTGTCTTCTAAGCGGACTTTGATCTTGCAGCCGGGCTTTGAGTATTTTACCGAGTTGTCGATGACATTGACCAGGACCTGTTCTATCTTCATTTTATCCCCGGAGAAAGAAAAATCTTTTCCCTCGAATTCAGTATCAAGGCTAAGCCTCTTTTTTGAAAGTGAATGGCCAAACCCGAGGGCTGCTTCCTCTATCAGCTCCTTCATGTTTAACTCCTCTGCCTTTAGGGTATTGTTTTCTGACTCTAAAACCGAGAGGGTCAACAAGTCCTCAATAATGTTCTCAAGGCCCCTGGCCTTTTCCTGAATTATGGAAATAAAACGAAGGGCATTTGCTTTATCATCAAGAGCTCCGTCCTGAAGGGTCTCAATAAAGCCCCTTATAGATGTAAGCGGAGTCTTTAACTCGTGTGATACATTGGCTACCAAGTCACTTTTAAGTTTATCTGCCTGTTTAAGATTGGCTATAGTCCTCTCAAGCTCATCAGCCATCTTATTAATAGATTTCGCCAGTTCAGAAAGCTCACCCTGACCGCTGATCTTCACCCGCTTGTCAAAAAAACCTTTTTCAATATTTTGAGTAACGTTTCTGAACTCTTTTAAAGGCACTACGATGGACCGGGAAGTGAGATAACCCATAAATAAAGCAAATATTATAGCGATACAGGCACCAGTCAAAACTATCCTATATATTACCCTTATCTGGGATTCGACCTCAATCAAGGGGACTGCCAGTCTGACAACGGCAAAAACTTGGCCTTTGCTCTTTAAAGCATAAGCTGTATACTTCATGCTGTAACCAAGGGTATCGCTGAAACGGTTGCTTTCTCCTAATCCGTCTTTTAAAGCTCTTATGATCTCTAAGCGGTCTTTATGTGAATCCATTGTTTCAGAGTTCTGCTCTGAATCCCCCAGAACCCGGCCCTTAGTGTCAACAATGCTTATTCTCACATCTAGTTCTTTAGCTAATCTGGCTATTTTTTTCTGAATAAGTTCTTTTTCCCCCGATAAGATATCTTGATATAAAATATCCGAAACTAAATAGGCATTGCTTTTTAAACGTTCTGATATCTTCAGTTCATAGTAACCGCGCAGTTTTAATCCTACAAAAAAGTTTAAAATAAAGACTGTGGCTAAAATTACCAGGGTATAAACCCCCAAAAATTTCCATACTATCCTGTTCTTCATCTCAAAAATCCCTCAACCTGTAACCAGAGCCCCTGACTGTCTCTATATAATCTCTAGCTTTTTTTAGTTTCTTGCGTAAAGATTTTATGTGAGCGTCAATAGTCCTGTCATAAACATCAGATTCATAGCCAAATACTTTATCAAGTATCTCCTCTCTTGAACAGACCAATCCGGATTTTCTTGCTAAATAATCCAAAAGTTTAAATTCCCTGGGCGATAGACTTACAAGTTTAGAGCTTACAGTAACCTTGTGCTTTAAGGTATCTATCACTAGCTCGCCTATCTCTAATCTTTTTTTGGGCTGAACTTGGATAACCCTTCTAAAAAGAGCTTTTATTCTTGCAAGCAGCTCCCTGGGGCTGAACGGCTTGGTAACATAATCATCTGCTCCCAATTCAAGACCAACTATTTTATCAGCCTCCTGGCTTCGGGCACTAAGTATGATTATGGGAATTTGACTGGTAGCTTCCTGATTGCGAAGGGTCTTGCATATGTCAAAACCGTCTCTTTCAGGAAGCATGATGTCAAGGATTATTAAATCTGGCCTTTGCCTTCTGGCCAAATAAAGGCCGTCTTCTCCGTTTAAGGCTGAAATTATCTTATAACCTTCCTTCTGCAGATTATAAGATATCATCTCTACTATATCCGGGTCGTCTTCGATTATCAGAACTCTCTCGTTGGCCATAAAAAATCAACCCAAGCCTAGTTTTTTTAATATTGTTATCATCGGACACCAGTTGGTAAAAGCTGATTGAAAAAGGTTAAAGCCCACAAAAAAAGTAAGAAAATACCAGGCCGGGTTTATAAAATAACCAAGCCCTAAGCTTATTAAGATAAAAGATCCGGCAATCCCTCTTAAATACCTTTCAATCATATTAACCTCCTCAATTACCCGCCAAAGGCTGAGAATTGAGCCCCTTGGAACGAGCCACATGCGAGTTCTTTACGGGGCGAATAATTTTCTTAAAAACTGTAGCGGGCCCTGATAAAAATATTCTTATTTTTTTTCATCTGACCGAATTCGGTGTAAACATCCTCTCCCCAAGGTATATTTGCTCCTAAAGTGATTTTGAATCGATCATTAATATCATAAGCTACGCTAGGCCTCATATAACCGTCTTTGTCAGAAGGCGAATAAAAAACAAAAAAATCTGCCCTGACGGTCTGGTTTTTAAATAATTTACCCAGACGTAATGTGGTTAAATGCCTATACTTATCCCAGCTGAAATCACGGCTGATAAGAGCTTTGCGGTAATTATCGTAATCAAAAGTCTGCTCGCATAGGTATTGCATGCCGATAGTTAAATCATTGCCTAAATCCCGGCTGTAGCCGGCAAGGTATTTAAGGCTTGAATTTTCAATTAAACGGTTGTCACCTTTAGAGTCTTGGCGGGAATTGTAATAGCCTGACTCAAAATTTGCTATCCCCCCTAAAAAAGGGCCCCTTATGCTGGCTCCATAAGCATCTAAACGGGGGTAGAAAAGTTCGCGGTTAAATTCATTCAAATAGCCCCTGGGCATCTTATAAAAACCCCTGAAAGCATAAAGAGCAGTTTCAAAACTTCCAAAACTGCGGTAGAACCTGCAAGCATACTCAGCTGTTTTTACTTGCCTGTCCGGCTCAGTTATCTGGCGCTCAGAATCTCTTGAGGCGATACCTGACCTGAAGCTGTCAAAAAATGATAAACGGTCGCCCGAAGAAAAAGTATTGGACTCAAATAAAGGCAAAACAATAAAATCAAAATTGAACTTTTTTGAATAAAGCGACATTTTTACTCCATCGCTCGGTTTTTTTAAATACTCATTATCACGGCCTATAAAAAAAGAAACATAGTCCTTGGGAAAAAGGTCGTTGATAAAAATATAATCTCCTGTACCCCAGGTAAAAACCTGACGCCCTACCCTTAAATCTATCCAATCAGACGGCGAAAGCACCAGACTTAGTTCTCGAAGATATAAGCTTGTCTTTCCATCATAATATTCATCGATTACAAAATCACCTTTAAATGAAAGCTCAGCCATGGAATCTTTTAAAAACTCGTTGAATCCGGGGTAAAGAGAGGTTTTAAGCTGGATGCGTTGCTCAAGCATATTGAAGCCATCTTTTTTTGTGCTATCAGTGCCAAGCTTACCGCCAAAAGAAAACTCGGCAAAACCGTTGATTTGAGGTCCCTGATCGCCCAGGGAAAAACCGGCGTATGCCGGCGAAACAAAACAACAAATTAAAAACAAAGCAATTAAAAATGATGTCAATCTAGCCATTTTCTTGGAGGCCTTCGTAAATATCTTTCAGTAAATATT
>JAFGHG010000041.1 GCA_016939345.1 Candidatus Omnitrophota bacterium | reverse complement strand
GGCTGAACGGACTATATGTTTTCTTTCTGTGCCCCTGGTAAGCCCGGTAATCATGCCTCTTGCCTGTTGATCCCAATAAGGAGCGCCAAGGCCGACAAAAGCCGGAACAAAATAAACCCCCTGGTTAGAATCTAAAGACTCGGCCATTGCCCCAGACTCAGAAGCTTTCTTTATTATTTTTAGTCCGTCCCGCAGCCACTGGATAGCTGCCCCGGCAATAAAAACAGCTCCCTCAAGAACATAAACCGGTTCACCCTTAGCTCCGCAACCGAGAGTGGTAATCAATGAATATTTTGAATTTATGGGTTTTTTCCCGGTATTCAGTAAAATGAAACTTCCTGTTCCATATGTATTTTTAATGTCTCCCCGGGAAAAACAGGCCTGGCCGAATAAGGCTGCCTGCTGATCTCCGGCTATTGCGCTTACAGGTATGCCTTTAACCAGCCTTCCTATCTTTTCACTTTTAGCGAAGATTCCCGACGATCTCTTTACCTCAGGCAGCATGCTTAAAGGTATGTCAAACCTGGATAATATATTTTTATCCCAATCCAGGGTGTTGATATTAAAAAGCATTGTCCGCGAAGCATTGGTATAATCTGTGGCATGGACTTTTCCTTTTGTCAAATTAAAAAGGATCCAGGAATCAGTTGTACCGAAACATAATCTTCCCTTTAATGCTCTCTTATAGGCACCGGAAATATTTTTCAGTATCCATTCTATTTTTGTTGCAGAAAAATAAGCATCAATAGGCAATCCAGTGGTTTTCTTGAAAAAAGCGGTAACTTTTTTGTCTTTTTTTAACTGATCACAGCGGCCGGCTGTCCTGCGGCATTGCCAGACTATAGCGTTATAAACCGGCTTGCCTGTATCTCTGTCCCAGATAACAGTTGTCTCGCGCTGATTAGTTATGCCTATTGCGGCTATGGAACTGCAGGAAACCTGCCTAAGGACTTTTTGGATTGAAGAGTTTACGCTGTTATATATATCCTGGGGATTATGCTCGACCCAGCCGGGCTTGGGAAAATACTGCCTGAATTCTTGATAGGCTTTGGCGACTATCTTGCCTGAACGGTTATAAATAAGGGCCCGGCTTCCGGTTGTTCCCTGGTCTATGGATAGAATATATTTCATAGCAAGAGAGGATTATGAAGACGAATCTATTATCTGCCTTATCATTGGAAGTTTTTTCCTTGTCTCATCTTCACCCCGCTTTATCAGTTCACGGACCCGGTAAAACTCAAACCAGCTTACATCGGAAAGGTCGGGGTGCAGACAGACATCTGCCAGTTTACTGCTTTCTTCAGCTATTATCGACTCTGAGGTCTGCATTGCTATTACTATAGAATCAAAAAGATTAGGGAAGAAAAATCTCCTGGTCTGCCTGCGGATGAAAAAACCCATCCTGCCTAAGATTCCTGAGATCTTTAATCTTGAAATTTCCTCTTCCTGTTTCTTGCGGTATTTGGAAAAGGCATTGCCGACATCAAGTTGATTAGGTAAAACGTTCACAGCTATTATTTTTCTGACTCCTTTATGTATCAGGGGCCTGACCGGTAAAGGCTGTAAGATCCCCCCGTCGATAAGAAAATCTTTATCTATTAGCATTGGCGTAAAAACGCCTGGTATGGCAATACTGGCCCTTACAGCCTTGACAATATCGCCTTCATCTATGATTACTTCCTGCCTGCTCTCGAGATTAGAAGACACTGTCAAAAAGGGAATTTTCAACTCCTCAAATATCTTTGACTTTAAATGTTTTCTTATAAGCCTGTTTATATATTTACCCGAGATAAGCCCGCGCCGGGGAAAGGTCATATCAAAAAGCTTAAGGGAATTAAATTTGTTTTCAAAACTGAGAATGACCTCTTCTATCTCCTTAGCTGTTACTCCCGAAGCCCAAAGCGCTCCGATAACAGCCCCCATGCTCGTGCCGGCTATGATGTCTACTTTGATCCCTTCTTCTTCAAAAACTTTCAATACCCCTACGTGAGCAAAGCCTAAAGCTGCACCGCCGCCTAAAGACAACCCGATAAAAAGCTCTGCAATGTCACGGGATATCCTGCGGACCGTAAGAGCATACTCACTTTCGGGATATTCTATCACCTGCCAGAAAATCTTCGAGTCGCTCTGGGGGACTTCAAGAAAAGGAAGTGTAGCATAGATCCTTTCTCCGATGATCTTCCTTCTTTTGCTGCCTGAAAGCCTCTGCTTTTTAAATTTCGACTCACTTAATATTACAGAAATTGAAGCAGTCATGTCATCGCTGTATTTTCTGATTTTATTCAATAAGACTTTGGCCGCATTTAAGCCTGACGCTTCTTCAGCAGAAACAATATGTATAATATCAGACTGTTTAAGTATCTCATAAGATATAAAATCCATCTTTTTAGCTATATCGATTATGATGTATTTGTAGCTGTCCATTAGCATGCCGATAATCCTGATAACACTCGCCTGTTTTTCGCTGTCATCGGGATCGTAATCCAGACTCAAAATATCGATATTATTAGGGTCAGATACTATAAAATTATTTATCTTGCCTTTTTCCGGGATAGCCTCGGCAATGTTAAGGGTCTTGACTTTCTCGCAAGAATTTATTTTTTGCAGAATCGGGTCATACTGAGAGTTGATTTCTATGAGCAGAGGCTTCTCGCGGGTTTCTTTGGCCAGGGAAAAAGACAGATTGGTGGCATAAAGGCTTTTACCGACCTGGTTTGCGGGACTGACAATGGATATGACTTTAGTTTCAAAAACGTCCTTCGGATGCAGCCTTAATCTCCTTACCCTCTGCGAAAGAGAGCGGCTCATGTATACAGCTAATTTCGGTATCTTATCCAGAATCTGATTAAAATCATCCTTGTTTATTTTTAAAATAAAAGCATCGTTGACAACCCTGACCGAGGCAGAATGAGGCTCGCCAGTCAAGAGAGAAAGAATCCCGAAGATCTTATTTCTGGTCAAAGAATCAATGGTCCTCTCTTCATGAGAGCTTACCCTTTTCGATACCTGGAGCCGGCCGGAGATAAGAAGATAGAACCCCTCGGCTTCACTGCCTTCTTCATAGATGATCTCATTCTTGCTGTATTCAAAAAATCTAAGCTTGGGCAGGAGTATCCAGATCTCAAACCAATTAAGGTTGGAAAATAGAGGTATTTGCTTAAGAATGCCGTTTTTATTGACAAGGCCGGTGACTTCCTGCATAAAAAATAATTCTTCCCTTAAAATTATTATACAATAGAGAAAATTAAACTGCTATTAAAATTTGATAAAACACGGTCAATCTAGATTGAAATCTTTTTTGCTAAAACGTGTTAGAATTGGCAGCGGGAGATGATTTAATAGGAAAGTTTTCTGATATTTTCCCTTACTTTCGAGCAGGAATTTAATAGGTCTTCTTTTTCTTTTTTATCCAAATCAAGCTGGATTATTTTCTTAATTCCATTTTTGCCCAGCTCGACCGGAACGCCGCAATACAGGTCATCTATGCCGTATTCGCCCTGGAGATAGGCGCAGCAAGGCATAACCCTTGCTTCATCAAGCAGTATGCTCTTTACCATGTCAACTACCGAAGAAGAAGGAGCGTAGAAAGCAGAGCCGGTTTTAAGCAGGCCTACTATTTCAGCGCCTCCCTTTTTGGCACGCTCGTTAACAGCTTCTATCTGTGTTTGGTCAAGAAGTTCTAATATAGGCCTGCCCGACGCGGTAGAAAAACGCGGTAAAGGCACCATGGTGTCGCCGTGTCCGCCGAGGATCATTGCCTGGACCTGATCAGGAGCAAGGCAAAGGGCTTCTGACAGAAAATAACGGTATCGGGCTGAATCAAGCACTCCAGCCATTCCCATGACCTTATGCGATGGAGTACCTGATACTTTATAGGCCAGATAACTCATAACATCCAAAGGATTAGTCACCATTATCAGGATAGAATCCGGAGAAAATTCTTTTATATTTTCGACTATTTCGGTTACTATCCTGGCATTTATCGCCTGCAGGTCATCTCTGCTCATGCCCGGTTTTCTAGCTACCCCGGCTGTAATTATAACTATATCGCTTTTCTCTGACAGCTTGTAATCAGTTCCGCCGCATATCTTGCAAGTAAAGCCTTCTATGGGAGAACTTTCCATTATATCGAGGGCCTTGCCGGCTGCCAGGCCGTCAACTACATCGATCAAGGCTACATCAGCCAGGCTCTTCTCGACTATTCTCTGGGCAGTTGTCGCTCCAACAAACCCAGCTCCTACCACTGTAACTTTGTTGTGCATATTTGTTTTCTTTTTACTTGTTATATTTTTGGCTCAAAAGAATTTTTTTATTAAACCTAATATACCCTGGTTCCAGGGGACGCGGTGAGAAATTCCGGTCTTTCCTTCAAAAGAATGCAGATTATCCATATACCACCTGTAATTCCTGATCAATGCCTGCTTATTGGAATATTTAGGAGTAAAACCCAGGATTTTTTCAGCCTTTTCCACAGAAACAAAAGAGTCCTTGCAGGCAGTCTCGTAAACCCATTTATAAAGGGGCGAAAGCTTAAAAAACTCCAGAGTCTTCAGGGCTATAATCACCGGCCATGCTGGAAACGGCACTATCTTCTTGCCGAAGCCAGCTTCATCGAGGACAGCCTGGAAATCTTCTTTCATGGTTGTAAATTCCTTGGCGCCGATGTTATAGGTCTGATTAGCTTTATCTTCGCTGCAAGTCATACAGATATAAACCGCCTCACAGAGGTCCTCTACATCAAGAAGCTGATACCTGTTGTTTCCGCTGCCGATCATAGGGAAATTCCTTCGGTCTTTCGCCCAGTCGTAGAGCATGGCAAAAACTCCAAGCCTCTCCGGGCCAACATATGATTTGGGTCTAAGCACCGGTACGCACATCCCTTGTTTGCGGTATTGAAAACATTGCTCCTCTGCCATTATTTTAGCTTCACCGTAATAACCTACTCCCTGGATCCGGTCGTCTTCATAAATAGGGTGATGATCCGGCACGCCATATACAGCAGTAGATGATATATGGATAAAACGCTTCACTTTATTCTGATAAGAGTTTTCTATCATATTCCTTGTTCCCTCAACATCTACCGAAAAAATCTCTTTTTTGCTGTATAGAGGCAGGGCTGCGGCTGAATGGATAACCTGGTCAACTCCCTGGGTAAGTTCAGAAACCAGCCTCTGGTCGCGAATATCCCCTTTAACAACTTTTATCCTTGTTCTCTCAGGATAATCAAAATCAGCTATATCTAAAGAAACAATATCGTTGATGCCTTTATCTAATAAATACCTGATAAGATTTATGCCTAAAAAACCTGAGCCTCCGGTAATCAAAACTTTCATAGCTTATGCCTTTTTTAATTATCTTGTTAAATCGGAAGATATATCACTGTTATACAGACAAATATCCATAAAAGAATATTAAGTTGAAGCATCTTATCAAATAAAAGCAGGCGGGTCGGGTCTCCGTCTTTAACCTGCCTGTTAATCAAATAAAGATAACGGAATATCCCATAGTAAACAAAAGGAATACTGTAAATAAGCTTGTTGGTGCCCAATTCCTTCACTGTCCTGGCATCGATCGTATAAAGCATATACACCACGACAATAGAAGAAGTAATTACTGCTATCATCTGGTCGATAAAGTAAGGCTGATATTTTTTAAGCACAGACCGGTAAGACGAGGCTTTCCTCTGAAACACTCTCACTTCCTGCCTCCGCTTATTAAAGCCTAAAAACAAAGCCAGAAGCACGGTCATTATTATTATCCAGTGAGAAAGTATGACGTTAGAGGCAAAACTACCGGCAATAACCCTTAATAGGAAAAACAGGCCGATGGAAAAAACATCGATTATCACTATTTCTTTCAGGAAAAATGAGTATAAAAGATTGGATATAAGATAGATGATAACAATAAAACCAAGATATAAATTTACAAAAAAAGATGCAATTACCGCCAGCAGACTTATCAATACTGCCGAGGTCAGGGCAGTTTTTACCTTGATCCTGCCGCTGGCCAAAGGTCTCAATTTCTTTATAGGATGGCGCCTGTCTTTAGGCAGGTCTATTATGTCATTGATAATGTATACAGCTCCTGAAGCTAAACTAAAGAAAACAAAAGCTAAACAGGCCTTGAGATTAAAAGGATAGACAAAGAGCTTGCCGCCGAAAATTAAAGGAAGGAATATAAAAAAATTCTTTATCCAGTGTTTGGGCCGGAGAGAAAATATCAAATACTTCAT
>JAFGHG010000001.1 GCA_016939345.1 Candidatus Omnitrophota bacterium | reverse complement strand
TAATGATATTTCATCCATAGGTCTTCAAAAAAAATTTAAGACCTATGGGTGCCACTCCGAACTCAGGCGAGCAAAATGTCGAGGCTTTTTTCCGCTGAGAGATTTTGCCGCTGTTTTGAGTTTGGAGCGAACCGCTGTCAATATCTATGTTTGTATGTTCTTTTTTTATTGTCATCTTTTAAATTCATCTATCAATTTCTTTTTTTGATATCGTCTCAATTTCTTGATTCTGCTCTCTTCTGATACCGCCCTTTTAAAATACTTATATTCTTTAACATAAACCAGTTTAACAGGGCCTTTGCCGCGCAGGTATTTAGCGCCGCGTTTAGTATTGCCGTGCTCTTTAGTCCTTCTCTCTAAATTATTCGTATACCCGGCATAATATGTCCCGTTTTGACATTCAAGTATATAAACATAAAACAGCTGTTTGCGGATAAACTTTTCCTTCATGCCTTCACTTTATATGCTTGAACGTCACATATAAGATCTTCTATTATTTATCCTTTTAAAGAATCATCTCTTTATCATTCTTCATCTTCATACAGATCTCTTTTAAAAAACATTTGTCGCCGGTTTCTAAATCGCCAAATCAGTTTTCTCGTTGTCGAATATAAGCTCCGGTTTTACATAAAATGCCATCCCGAATGTCAAAGGTCCAACACGGCCTATATACATCATCAAAATAATCACCAATTTACCGAGGATACTCAAGGTGTTCGTAATCCCCATGCTTAAACCCACCGTTCCCAACGCAGAAGCTGCCTCAAAAAAGACATTGATAAACGCTCCCTTTTCTGTCAAGGTAAGCATATACGTCCCGATCAGCAATGCCGATATATAGAAACTCAATGTTGCTACAGCAGTCCTAACGCGGTCATCAGGCACTGTCGCCCCTAAAATACGCACGCTTCTGTTACCCTTAATAGCGCTCTTCATCAATCCCCAGATTGCCGAGAATGTAGTGGTTTTCAACCCACCGCCGGTACCTGACGGCGAAGCGCCAATTATCATCAGTATGCAAATTAATAAAATAGCCGATTTTGACATTGTACTGACAGTGACAGTGTTGAACCCTACTGTTGTAAGCGCTGTCATAGTTTGAAAGAAAGAATAAAGAATCCTGTTTTCTGAAACAGCACCACCATAGATTTCAGTCAGAAACATTAGTATCGAGCCAATCAAAAGAAGCCAAAATGTTATCGAAAGAATAACTTTTGTAGTTAAGGTCACATGTTTTTCTTTGCCTCGGATGAGCCGCCAAACATCAACACAGACAATAAATCCCATTGCTCCAAGTATACTCAATATTGAAATAATAGCGTTAAGGCCAAAATTATCCGCGAACCCTTCAAAGCTGTCGGGGAATAAACTGAAACCAGCTGTGCAAAAAGCCGAAACGCTGTGGAATATTGCATTCCAAAAAGAATTTTCCACGCCCGCCTGCCGAAATACGAAAAACAACCCTATCGTTCCCAGAATTTCAACTACCGCCGAGAAACTTATGACGCTTAGAATAAACTTCTCTATTTTAAAGTTTCTGGGGATGCTGAAAACAACCTGAGCAATATTTTTTGAGCGGTCATCAAGATATTTTTTTGAAGATAAAATCACAAAAGAACTGAAGGTCATATATCCGATACCACCCAACTGCATTAGGACTAAAATCACCAGTTGACCCCAAAAGTTATAATCATTGCTCACCGTAACAGTTGTCAGTCCGGTTGTTGAAACTGCGGAAGTGGCGATAAAAAGATTATCCAAAGGATGGACAACATTTTTATGCGTAAACGGAGAACACAAGAGAATGAAGCCAATGATAATATAAGACAGGTAGCCCAAAACAACCAAACGCACAGGGTCTGCCATCCTAAAACGATAAAGGAATGTATGAAAATAACTTTTCATGACCTTCTCCTATTCTTTATTGCCAGATGCCTTAACACAGACTTCTTCTTTATGTCCGAATGCAATACTTTAAAGCATCCTATACTTAAATGAACTCATTTCTCCGCCACAACAAGCATCTCAAAATCCTCTGTCGTCAGCTTGTCGTTTCTTGAGTACGCCCCGAGCTTGGAGCCGAAAATATCTATTTTCTTATACCCCAGAGTCTTCAGAAGCCATGTTATCTCGCTTGGTACGTAATAACGCTCGTTACAGGTTAATTCCTTTTTAGTTCCCGCGTCGTCCTCAAACACGACGGTATTGTGGTCCCGGAACGTCATCAGATCAAAGGAGCAGTCCTTACACTGGGATTGTCCTTCTTTCTGCGCTGACTCATAAAATTCTTTAACGGAATGAAAAAGCGGAAATAACCCGTTCAACGTCGTGAATATAAACTTGCCCTTATCTTTTAACGCCTTTGTCGCGTTCTTGAGTATCTCAAAGTTCATCTCATCTGTTTCCATAAGAGAAAACCCGCCTTCGCACAGCATAATCGCCAGATCGAATTCGCCCTCAAACGGGAGGTTCCGCGCGTCATGTATCCGGAAGTCTATTTGTAGCCCCTGCTCTTTAGCCTTTTCCCTTGCCCTTTTAATCTGATCCCCGGACAGGTCCACGCCGGTCACCTTATATCCTCTTTTCGCCAGCTCAATCGCATGCCTGCCGGTGCCGCAGCCGACATCTATGATCTTCAAAGACTTATCCCTGTTTATCTCCTGCTCAATAAAATCGCATTCTCCAAGGGTTCCCTGGACAAAACATTCCTTGTCATATTTCTTTGCATAATTCTCAAATAAAGCTTCATACCACTGTTTCATTTTAAAATGTCACCACCTTTCCGCTTTCTTTTACGATTTCATACATATCTTTCATAGTCGATATCGGGCACATGTTGGAGCCTTCCTGTTCTCTCGATTTAATACAATTTCCGCAGGCATAGATTTTTCCGCCTGACTTCATAAATTTTTCGGCCTGCTCAACTGTATTGAACTTATCCGCGCTTATTTTCTGATACTCCACGCCCTTGCCCATAAAAAACACTTTTACCTCATCTCCTTGTCCGAGAGCGAAATTCCCGTAGCGCAAAGCGTTCCAACAGGTTTCCGCGTCATTGGTTGAAATCACAATACCTATTTTCATCTTTCCACTCCCTTTATTTTTTAATCAAAACCAGCAGCATCTTAAACCGCTCTTTTGCCTGCACTGAATGCGGCTTGTTTGCAGGCATTATTATTATCTCATCTTTTTTTACCACAGAAGGCTCCCCGGATATTTTAACCTCCGCTTTGCCGTCAAGCACGTTAACCAACGCGTCAAAAGGAGCAGTGTGCTCGCTCAGCCCCTGTCCCTTATCAAAAGCAAACAGTGTTACCGTGCCTGATTCTTTCTTGATGATTTCTTTGCTGACAATAGACCCTTCATGATAATCAACCATATCCGATAGTATTAAAGCTTTCATCAACCGCTCCTTTTTATTCTAAACCCTCTACGATTTTTTGATACCTATCGTGGATCATCCTTCTGTCAAATTCCCGCATTTCGTTAAGCATAGCGCCTTTTTCCGCATCGTTGAAATAATCCATGCAGGGCAGGAAAAAATGTTTATCTTCTTTTTCAATGTGCTTAGGATAAAATTTAACCAATATCTCCATATTCGAAACTATGTCTTCTAAAGCGCCCTTATCGCCCCGGACATACTTTTCCTTCGCCTCAACCAGCTTTTTGACATTATTTCTGCCCATTTTATGCTCTTCTATAAGCTCACGCATGATTCTTTTATGCTCATCGGAGATGTTCTTCTTCGCAAGGTCTCTGAATAAAATATCCTCCTCTTTGCCGTGATGGCATCGATCGGCGTATATTCTTATAAAATCAACTGCTGTGTCAATAAAGTCCGAGTCGGCTTTCTTCTCTTCCCTGATACTCTCCAGCTTAGATTGCATCACCCGTATCATTCTCTCTATAAGCCTATGTTCAATCATTAAAGGACCGATTGGTATCATAGCTAATTCCCTCCGCTCTGTTTCCAATAAATCATGTATTCTAACACATGCTATTGGGGCTTACAACGGAAAGGAAAGGATTTGCGGCCTGATTTAAAATAATTTAAATTGCTAATTCTATTCTGGCATAATGATATAATATATTTTAAGTGACATATCAATGCCGGCGTAATAAGAGGAATAAAATGGGCAC
>JAFGHG010000040.1 GCA_016939345.1 Candidatus Omnitrophota bacterium | reverse complement strand
ATGGCCAAAAAGATCATAAAATTGATCAATAACATAGCTACTACCATAAACAGCGATAAAAGCGTTTCTGACAAAATAAAAGTCGTATTTTTAGAGAATTACTGCGTTTCAGTGGCTGAAAAAGTTTTTCCGGCCAGCGATCTTTCCGAGCAGATTTCAACTGCCGGCTGTGAGGCTTCTGGTACTGGAAATATGAAATTTATGATGAACGGAGCCCTGACTATCGGCACATATGACGGGGCTAATATAGAAATAGCCGAGGCTGTAGGCAAAGATAATATCTTTATTTTCGGCTTAAAAGTAGAAGAAATACTGCAGCTGCAAAATAACAGATATAACCCCCAGGATTACATTAATAGTTTCAGGATCTTAAGCGAGGTAATCAAGCTGATACAAAGCGATTACTTCTCCAACAACGAAAAAGGTATTTTTGAGCCGATTATCGAGAGCATTTATTCAGGAGACCGCTATTTTATTTGCGCTGACTTTGAGGATTATTATAATACCCAGAAAAAGGTAGATGAGGTTTATTTAAACCAGGATGCCTGGGTTGAAAAGTCGATCATAAACGTAGCCAACTCTGGAACCTTCTCAAGTGATAACACTATTAGAAATTATGCCAGAGATATCTGGAAAATAGCAACCGGAAGGACATGATTGGCGCAAAATATTACTATAAATTCTAAATAGCTTAAAATTTTCCCCTTTATTTTAAAACATTTACAATAGTTGATTTAATTCCCTTCCAGAAATAACAGCTAAAGCATATTTTTACCATTTTTTTGTAAAAACCCTTGCCAATCTTAAGAGATTATGATAAATTGCTTGTCAATAAAAAGGCGATTTTATTAATTTTTTTAAAAGAAGGTGGATAAAATGAAAGAGAAATTACCCAGCATTTTAGTTTCAAAACTTGACCAGAATAACCTCAATAAACTGCAGGCTTTAGGAAATCCTGATGTTGTTAGTTTTATCGAGGAATATATTGAGCTTTGTAATCCCGATAAGGTCTTTGTCCGGACTGATTCAGAAGAAGATATCGCTTATTTACGCCATAAGGCTATTGAGCTAAAAGAAGAAAGAGAACTAAAAACTGAGGGCCATACCATACACTTTGACGGTCCCAAGGACCAGGCCCGGGATAAAAACAACACAAGGTATATTTTGCCTGCAGGGTCTCCGTTAAAGTCTTCGGTAAACAGTATTGAAAGACAGCAGGGATTACAGGAAATCCGCGCTCTTTTAAAAAATATCATGGTTGGCAAGGAGATGTTTGTCTGCTTTTTCAGCCTTGGGCCTTTGAATTCTGAATTTTCTCTGATAGCTGTTCAGATTACTGATTCTTCTTATGTTGCCCATTCCGAGGACATTCTTTATCGTCCGGGCTATGAGCAGCTTAAGAAGAAAAAGGGAACTAAGGATTTTTTTAAATTTGTCCACAGCGCCGGAGAACTTATAAACCACTGCAGCAAGAATGTTGATAAAAGAAGAGTTTATATCGACCTTGAGAACGAGCTTGTTTACAGTGTCAATACCCAGTATGCAGGAAATACCGTTGGTTTGAAGAAACTATCGCTTCGTTTAGCAATACAAAAAGCATCCCGGGAAGGCTGGCTGGCTGAACATATGTTTTTAATGGGAGTAAAAGACTTAGATGGAAACAAAGCTTATTTTTGCGGAGCTTATCCAAGCATGTGCGGCAAGACTTCTACTGCTATGATATCAGGAGAGACAATAGTAGGCGATGATATCGTTTATATTCGCTCCCGCAAGGAAAAGGCTTATGCTGTCAATGTTGAGCGCGGGATTTTCGGTATTATAAAGGATGTGAATGCCGAAGATGATCCCCAGATATTCAAAGCCTTGAACACTGAAGGCGAGGTAATCTTCTCCAACATCTTGGTAGATGAAAATAATATGCCTTACTGGATAGGCAAAGACGATAACCTTCCGGCAAGGGGCATAAATTACAGCGGCGAGTGGAGTCCAGGCAAAAAAGACATCCAGGGAAACGAAATCGAGCCCTCACATAAAAATGCTCGTTATACGATAAAAATCAGCGACCTGGAAAATGTAGATAAAAACTTTGAGAATCCAGAAGGCGTCGAAATCCGCGGGCTTATTTATGGAGGAAGGGATTCAGATACTTCATCGCCGGTCGAGCAGTCCTTAAGCTGGCAGCACGGGATAGTCTTACAGGCCGCCAGCCTGGAATCTGAGACAACAGCCGCTACTTTAGGCAAAGAAGGGTTAAGGTCGTTCAATCCCATGTCCAACATGGATTTTCTTTCAATATCTTTAGGTAAATACATACAGGTAAATTTGGATTTTGCAAATTCACTGAAAAACCCTCCTAAGATATTTGCAGTAAACTATTTTCTCCGGGGCAAAGACGGCAAGTTTTTAAACTCCATACAGGATAAAAAAATCTGGCTGAAATGGATACGCTTAAGAGTCGATAACCAATTAAAAGCTTTGTTTGCGCCCACAGGCTATATTCCCAAGTATCAGGACTTAAAAGAACTTTTTGAAAAAGTATTGGCTAAGACTTATGGCCGCAAGGATTACGACCAACAATTTACTTTGAGGATTCCGGAAACTCTTGCTAAAATAGAGAGGGTAAGAAAGATCTTTAAAGGTTATATCCAGATACCTGATTGTGTATTCAAGGAGCTGGATGCCCAAGAAGAGCGTTTAAAGAATTGCCAGAGAGAATTCGGCGATTATGTTTTACCGGAAAAATTCAAGGAGGTTGATTGATGATGCTGGGTGATGTGATGCTTCCTGGAATAAAGCTTTTTAAAAAAGGTAAAGTAAGGAATGTCTATGACCTTGGCAATGAGCTTTTGCTTATAGCAACAGACAGGATCTCCTGTTTTGATGTAATACTTTCAGACTCCATACCTGATAAGGGAAGGATACTTACCGGTATATCTATTTTCTGGTTTTCTTATCTTTCAGACATAGTCAAAAACCATCTTATTTCAAGCGATATAATGAGCCTTCCTTCTTCTTTAAGCGAATATGGAGAATATCTAAAGGGAAGGTTTATGATAACAAAAAAGTGCCGGGTCATACCTTTTGAATGTGTGGTCAGAGGTTATATTTCAGGTTCAGGCTGGAAAGAATATAAACAAAATGGAAGAATTTGCGGGATAAAACTGCCTGCAGACTTAAAAGAGTCTGATAAACTTAGTGAACCGATATTCACCCCGGCTACTAAAGCAAGTGTGGGCCATGATGAAAACGTTAGTTTTCAGACCATGAAAGAATCTTTAGGGGTTGAAGTTTCTACCAAGGTAAAAGATCTAAGCATTGCTTTATATACTAAGGCTGCTGACCTGGCTAGGAGTAAAGGCATAATAATAGCTGATACAAAATTCGAATTCGGTTTTTGTGATAACCAGCTTCTTTTGATCGACGAAGTTCTTACTCCTGATTCTTCGCGTTTCTGGCCCAAGGAGGATTATGCACCAGGCAGACCCCAGGCCAGTTTTGATAAGCAATTCGTCAGGGATTATCTTGAGACTTTGGACTGGGCTAAGACCCCCCCGGCACCCAGGCTGCCCAGAGAGATAATAGAAAAGACCCAGGATAAATACAAGAAAGCCTATAAAATCATAACCGGCAAGGATTTTATTTAGAGTTATGAAAATAATAGTATGCATAAAACAAGTCCCTGATACCACAGATGTAAAAATAAACCCTGAAACAAATACTTTGATCCGTGAGGGAGTAGCTTCGATTATCAACCCTTTTGACATGTATGCAATTGAAGAAGGGGTGAGGCTTCGGGATCGTTTTGGGGGAGAAGTGACAGTTATAACCATGGGCCCTCCTCAGGCTCAGGAGGCTCTAAGAGAAGCTATTGCTCTTGGTGCTGACAAGGCAATACATCTTTCTGATCGGCTTTTTGCCGGATCAGATACCTGGGCAACCAGTCTGATCTTGTCAAAGGCTATAGACAAAATAAAAGACTTTGATCTGGTCATTTGCGGCAAGCAGGCCTCCGATGGCGATACTGCTCAGGTCGGACCAGGGATAGCTGCCCACCTTAATATGCCCCAGGCTACCTATGTAAGAAGGATTGACACTATCCATCTTGATAGCAACCCTCAGGTAATGGTGGTTGAAAGGCTTCTGGAGGAAGGCTATGAGCTTTTGGAATTGGAGCTCCCAGCTTTGATCACCGTAGTTAAGGAAATAAATGAGCCGAGAATGCCTTCTTTGCGTGGCAAAATGAACGCCAGAAAATTCCAGATACCTGTTTGGAATAACAGTGATTTAAACATAGAATCTAATCAGATAGGCCTGGAAGGTTCGCCCACGAGAGTAGTCAAAATATTTACTCCGCCTGCAAAACAAGGCGGAAAGATATTTGACGGGGACCCGGCTGAGTCAGTGAAGCAGCTGGTAGAGGAAATAAAGGATATACTTTAAAGAAATATGAGCGGTATAAAAGTAATCTTAAAAAAATGCGTGGGCTGCGGCCTTTGCATAAATGTCTGTCCCACCCAGGCAATAAGCTTAAAGGATAAAAAAGCGGTTATCGACCTTGATAAGTGTACTCTTTGCGGGGCTTGTCCAAGCAGCTGTAAATTCGAGGCTATTGTTATCGAGCGCCAGAAGGTTGTTATAAATGAAGATATTTCAAGCTACAAAGGGGTTTGGGTGTTTGCTGAACAAAGAGATTCTCAAATTTCTTCGGTAGTGTTTGAGCTTTTAGCCAAGGCCAGAGTTTTAGCCAGTGAATTAAATACTTATGTCGGAGCAATATTAATAGGCGAAAAAATAAAAGATCAAGCCAAAGAGTTGATATACAGAGGTGCAGACAAAGTTTTTGTGGTTGATTCTCCGGGCTTAAAGCATTATATTTCTGAGAATTATACTAAAGTAATAGCCGGGCTGGCGGGAAAATATAAGCCTGAAATAATCCTTGCCGGCGCTACAACAACCGGGAGAAGCCTGGTTTCCAGGATTGCAGTAACTCTTTATGCCGGGTTAACAGCTGATTGTACAGGGCTTGATATTGACCCGAAAGAAAATATCCTTATCCAGACACGTCCGGCATTTGGCGGAAACATCATGGCCCAGATAATCTCTCCGAACTTTAGGCCGCAGATGGCAACTGTCCGTCATAAAGTAATGCCGGAAGCCGAGGTAGATAAATCGAGAAAAGGACAGATAATAGAGGAAGATTTTGACGAAAACAGTTTAGACAAGCGGATAAAATTTTTAGATTTTATCAAAGAGGCTGTTTCCACTGTTAATTTAGCCGAGGCTGATATAATAGTGTCCGGAGGAAGGGGCTTAGGAGATGCCAAGAACTTTAGTTTGATCGAAGAGCTGGCCGAGGCCTTGGGCGCTGCAGTAGGATCATCAAGAGCTTGCGTTGATGCCGGCTGGATACCTTATTCTCATCAGGTAGGCCAGACCGGAAGGACAGTTTGCCCTAAAGTTTATATAGCTTGCGGCATTTCCGGCCAGATCCAGCATCTGGTAGGAATGCAGTCTTCAAAAATAATCATCGCCATCAACAAGGATCCTGAAGCGCCAATTTTTAAAGTTGCCAATTACGGGATAGTAGGAGATATCTTTAAGGTCATCCCGCTTTTAATCAAGAGCTTAAAAGACATGCGCTCGGGTGTTTCTGTAAAATAAAGGGTATGTATTTAAAAGAACTAGAGATCTTCGGTTTTAAATCTTTTCCCCAAAAAACCCGCCTTAGCTTTGAACCCGGAATTACCGTTGTGGTCGGTCCAAACGGATGCGGGAAGTCTAACGTTTTTGACTCGATCAAGTGGGCCCTTGGCGAACAAAGCCCCAAATCTTTGCGCGGCGCCAAGATGGAAGACATCATCTTTAACGGCACTGAAAACCATCCCCCCCTAAACTACGCAGAGGTGTATTTGACATTTTGCAATGAAGACAATTATTTACCTATAGAGTATAAAGAAGTATCAGTGGGAAGAAGGCTTTACCGTTCAGGCGAAAGCCAGTATTTTATCAATAAGAACCCTGTGCGTTTAAAAGATGTCCAAGAATTATTCATGGGTACAGGCATAGGCGAAGCCACTTATTCCTTTGTCGAACAGGGTAAAATCGAGATCTTCTTAAGCTATAAACCCGAGGATAAACGTCTTATTTTCGATGAAGCCAGCGGGATTGTTAAATACAAAGAGCGCAGGAAAGAGACTTTTAGAAAGCTTAAAGAGGCTGAAGATAATTTATTGCGGCTTGATGATATCCTTTCCGAGGTCAGAAGGCAGATCCGCTACCTTGAGAGACAGGTAGAGAAAGCCAAGCAATACAAGGAAGTCCAGGCAGACCTTGTGGAGGCAGAGAAAAAGATAGCCACTGTAGAAACCCTTCGCTTCGGCGGAAAAATAGACATAATTCTAGATGAGTTAACCGTCCTGGAGAAAGAGCAGAGTTCTAAGGACAGCCAGTTAAGCGAAGAAAACCAAGGGCTGCTTAATATACAGAAAAAGCTTGACCATTTAAGAACGAAGCTTGAAGAGACAATAACCAGTATGGTCTCTTTAAAAGCCCAGAATGAAAGCTCTGCTAATAATATTGCTGTATATAAACAAAGGCTAAATGAACTGAATGATAGGAATGCTTACCTGTTTCAGTCAAAGGCAGATATAAACCACAGGCTTGCAAACCAGGAGCAGAAAAGCCAGGAGGAGTTTAAACGCCTGGAAACAATTGAGACTTCTTTTTCAGAGGTGCAAAATAATATCGATGGCTTAGGCAAGGAAAAGTCTAATTTGGCCGAGGCCATAAAATCCGCAAAAGAGCAGATAGACAAGCAGAAAAGAGATATCCTTAATTACGAAGGAGCTAGGGCCCAGCTTCATAACCGGCTTATAGAAATACAGGCCAATCTCAACACCCTTGCTAACAGGAAAAAGAGGCTGATGCTTGATTCAGCCCGCCTGGAAAATCTTTTATCCGATAACCAGGAAAAATTTGAAATCTCTATACGCGAGCATCAGGAACATAAAGAAAAAGTCAGCCGGTTGGAAGATGAGCGCAACAGCCTGCGCACAAGGGAAAACCAAATAATCTCTACATCAGAGAATATCCGCCAGACCCTGATAGACAAAGAGAAAGAGCACCTGGAGCTTAGCGCGACTTTTGAATTTCTAAAGGACCTGCGCATTAAATACGAGACTTTTTCTGTCAAAAAGAAGATCACCGTAATTTTTGACGAGGAACCCAAAAATATAAATAAGCTTGTAGCCTCATTATCGGATGTAGAGTTTAAGAAAGAGGGTAATGCTTATAAGGCTGAGTTAGAAGTAAAGGTAGTGAATTTTGAAGAAAAGCAGCTTCAGGAAAAGATTTCCCTTCTTGAAAACGATATGTCTGCTCTTACCGCAAAGCTGAGCGGACTTGATCAGGAGAAGTCAAAACTTCTTATTGACCTTCAAAAGCAAAACTCCATGCTTGAACAGGAAAAGGGGGCTTTACAGGAATGCCTCCAGGAAAAAGATACTCTAGAACGTGAAGTTTTAAGGTTAAAGGAAGAGTCTGAGATTCTTGAACAGGAGAAGAAAGATACTGTTGAAGATATTGAAGATTCTCAGAAAAAACAAAAAGAACTGGAAGCTGAAGTCTTGGGCTTGGATGATGACTTGAGAAAGGTAAACGAAAGCCTGAGTGCCTGTCATAAAACAATCGATGATTCCAGCGAGAGGATAAAATACATAGACATTGAAACAGCCACACTTCAAGGCCAGATCCAGTCTCTTCATAAAGAAAAAGAAGCTTTGAGCTCAAAATTGAGCTTCTTTAAGGAAGAACTCCAGGCTCTGCGTAACAACCTGGAGCAGGTAGATAAAGAGACCCAGGACAACGCGGGCCAGAGCATATCTTTTGCAAACCAGATCCAGTCTCTTGAGAAAAAGATCAGCGAAAACAAAATAAAGATAGATGAGCTTACCAGCGAGAAGCTTCAGCTGGATGGACAAGAGCTGTCTTTGACTGCTGAAACTGCAAAAATAAAAGATGCTATAAACGAATACGATAAGCAGAGTCAGCAGATACGTAATTCTGTTTACAACAAGAAACTCCAGGTCCAGAGCCTGGAATATGAAAAGGAAAAAATAAAAGACTATATAAACCAGGTATATAATATAGAGTTTATGCCTTTAGAAAGAGATTCTATAACTGAAAGCTTCGATGAGCTGACTAGTTACCGCGATAAATTGCAGAAAAAAGTTAAATCTCTCGGCGAAGTAAACTTGGTGGCCATAGAAGAGTTTGAAGAGTTGAAACAGAGAAATGATTTTCTTGAGAACCAGAAACAGGATTTGATTACATCCAAAGAGAACCTTAAGAAAGCAATTTCTAAGATCAACCGCACATCCAAAGAGCTGTTTATCAAGACCTTTGAGCAGATACAGACAGAGTTTAAGAATAATTTTCGTTTTCTTTTTAACGGCGGAAGGGCCAACCTTATATTGCTCGATCAGGATAACATTCTGGAGTCAGGTGTGGAGATTGAAGTCCAGCCTCCCGGCAAAAAGCTGCAGAATGTGTCGCTTTTATCCGGAGGCGAAAAATCATTAACAGCCATAGCTCTTATCTTTGCGATTTTTCAAGTCAGGCCTTCGCCGCTATGCGTATTAGACGAGATAGATGCTCCTTTGGATGAAGCTAATGTTGACCGTTTCAACCATATTTTAAAGGATTTCGCTACTCATTCCCAGTTTGTCTTGATAAGCCACAATAAAAAGACAATGAGCAAAGCTGATGTCCTCTACGGTGTGACCATGGAAGAGAGGGGGATATCTAAACTTGTCTCGGTTAAATTCGCAGCTGAAGCTTCCCAGCAGACAACCCCTGCCGCCTAAATCCGCCTTAATCAACTTAAAAACCGGTAAAGGTTAGGTTAACGAAGCCCGTATCGGTAATGTCTATCGGTTACGGCTTAATAAAAATTATTTTACGATGGACGTTACCTAATTACGAAACTGGCATCGTAACCGTAACCGATATACGTAACCATCCTGGGTAATAAGAAAGGTTTGATTGAATAAAGGAAAGATTTAAGTTTAGAGCGACCCGGCTACCCTTTTCAGGGCCCGCAGTTTTGCGTCCTAAGGTTGCCCTTAGTTTGCCTTTTTCTAAAAATCCATTTACTACTGTTTGGAGGTTGGGAAGGCAACATTCAGTAGTATAATGGTTATTGGCTAATTTTGAAAAAACGCTTATTTTACCTTCCCTAATGAAGTTCTGCTGAATATTCAGACAAATATACCATAATTACAAGGCTTATTTCAAGAAAATTAAGAAAAAAGTCAAAGGTTTTTAAAACGTTTACAGGCGTGGCTTGACTGCTCAGCTATAATCTTAGGCAATTTCTACTCGGTTTTTCCCTTTTCTTTTGGCATCATAAAGGGCCTGATCAGCTTTTTTTATCAGGGTTTTTTTATCCAGAGAGTCCTGGGGAAAGGAAGCGATGCCGATACTTACAGTGAACCTGGAGTCTAAAATTAATTTTTCTTCTACGGATTTTCTGATTCTTTCGCCTAAAGGAGCAGCTTCTTGCTTGTTATTGGTAGGAAGTATCAAGGCGAATTCCTCGCCGCCGTAACGGCAGACAATATCGATTTTCCGGCAGTTTTCCTTAAGTATTGCACTTAGATGCCTAAGGGCAGCATCGCCCTGAAGGTGACCCTGGGCGTCGTTAAATTTTTTAAAGTCGTCGACATCGATCATCATAACCGATAGGGGAAGCTTCGAAGCCTGGGCTGCTACCAGTTCTTCGTCCAGTTTATATTGAAAATAACCGTAGTTCCAGAGAGAGGTTAAAGAGTCAGTATGGGCCTGGGTTAAGGTGTTTTCAAAGCTCTGGGAGTTCTCCAAAGCACCTGTAGCCTGATCTATGAACATGCTGAATATCTTCAGATCATCTTCAGTTATCGGCTTTTTAGTAATATAGTTGTCGACTACTATTAACCCGGCCGGCTCGTCTTTTATCCAGACAGGAGAAATTAAGCATTCTTTTAAATTCAATTTTTTTATCAAAGGGATGTCTTTATAATTTTTGATCTGGCTTTTTTTCACTTGAACAGGATATTTATTTTTTAGGATCTGTTTTATGAGATTGTTTTTTTTGACAATCGAGAAAGAGAGAGACTGTACAAATTTCATGAATCTCGGCTTATTTTTATTGTCTTTTATCCGGTTGTAATCGTCTATAAGGTCGTAAAGGTCTTTTTTTGCTTCCTCGATATGGTGCCATATTTCCGAGGCGTCTTTAGCATCCATTGGACCTATGCCCATATAGCCGTTAAGTCTTTTGCCTTGATTGTCAAGGAAGAAGATGACTGCCCGGTTAAAGCCCAGCCCTTCATGAGCGGTTAATCCGGTTAGGATTATATAAGTTATTTCTTCAAGGCGCAGGGTTATGCGCATTGCTTTTGTCAGTTCATAAAAGAAGTAGAGCTGAAATCTTAAACGTTCCAGTTCGTCTTTAAGCTTTTGGACCTCTTTTTCCATACTTATAGTATAGTATAAAAATAAGTTAAGCATATGAAAAAAATTATTATTTTCTAGCTTTACCTTTTGTCCTGATTTGGTAGAATGCCTGCTTATGAGAGAGTCCGTATATAGTATTAGTCAATATGAGTATGATTTACCTAGGGTTTTGATTGCCCAGAAACCGGCAATCCCCAGGGACAGCTCAAGGCTTTTGATTCTAGACCGGAAGAAAAAGTCAATGGAAGAAAGGGTTTTTTCCGATATCGGTCAATTTTTAGGTTCCGGCGACCTTCTTGTTTTAAACAATACTGAAGTTATCAAAGCCAGGCTTCTGGGTGAAACGGTAAAGAAGTCAAAAATAGAGGTCTTGCTGCTTAAGGAGCAGAAAACTGGTTTTTGGCAGGCTTTGGTCAAGCCCGGACGCAAGGCCATGCCTGGTTCAGAAATATATTTTGCCCAAGGTAAAATAAAGGGCCGTATAGTAGAAAAGACCAGCTCAGGTACAAGAATAATTTGTTTTGAACCGAAAAACATCCAGGAATTACTTGATTCAGTAGGTAAAATTCCCTTGCCTCCCTATATCAAGGAAGATACAAAAAAAGATGATGATTACCAGACAGTTTATGCTAAAGAAAAAGGCGCAGTGGCAGCTCCCACAGCTGGTTTGCATTTTACCACCGGGCTTTTACAGGGATTGAGAGATAAAGGAGTGGAGGTGGTTTATCTTACTCTCCATTGCGGCTTAGCCACTTTTCGGCCGGTTAAATGCCAGGATATCCGCGAGCATGACATTGAGTCTGAAATGTTAGAGATAACACCTGATTCAGCTAAGAAGATCAATCAGGCAAAAGACCAGCAAAGGAGGATTATTGCCGTAGGGACTACGGTAATAAGGGCTTTGGAAAGTGCAGCCTACAAAGATCCCCAAGGTAATTTTAGAGTAAGACCATTTAACCAGGAAACAAGACTTTTTATAGTCCCCGGTTATACATTTAGAATTGTTGATGCGGTGATTACTAATTTCCATACTCCCCGCTCAACAAACCTGATACTTTTAGCTTCTTTTTGCGGCTTAGAGCTGATTAAAAATACTTATTCTTATGCCAAAGATAAAAAAATGCGTTTTTTTAGCTTTGGAGACGCCATGTTTATTCAATAAAACTTAGTTTTGTTTTATATCTCGCCCTAATCTTACAACATAAACTCCGGTTAAAAGCCTTCAAGATGCTTTGTTTATTACATAAAGTAAGGATTTTTAAACTAAATTTAGGCTGATTTTAGGCAATTTATTTATATAATATATTGCTTAACAATAAGTTACATAAAATTTAAAAAAAAGGATCAATCGTTGACTAAGGGGTTTATTTTTAATATAATAAATACTCCTGCTACCCTTGATTTTTTTAAGAAGTTTGGATTCAGCTCGAAATCTAGCCAATCAAATTAGGGTTTTTTTGGCTTACATTGACTAATTTTTTTCGAAGGAGGATAGAGATGAATAGCGACCTAACTAAAAAAAGAACTTTTCTCTTATGCGGACATGCCCAATCTGGAAAAACTTCTTTGACCGAAGCTATTCTTTTCAAATCCCAGACAATTAGCCGCCTGGGCACTGTTTCTTCAGGCAGTACAACCAGCGATTATGAAGACGATGAAAAGGAGAGAGAAAGCTCCATAAACTTATCAGTGCTTACTGCTGACTATAAAGGTAATACCCTTCAGTTCATAGATACCCCTGGTTATTTAGATTTTATAGGAGAAGTTATAATGGCCTCAAGAGCCGCAGATTTTGCTGTTATTGTTGTCGATGCAGTCGAAGGGGTGGGGGTTGGCACTGAAAAAGCCTGGGATATCGTGCGAAAGGAAAATCTGCCTTGTTTATTTTTCATTAATAAGCTGGATAAAGAAAATACTGATTACAACCAGACTTTGGATGATATAAGGCAGAGTTTGACCAAAAAGGCAATCAGCTTGGGCATAGTCGAAGGGAAAAATATAACCAGTATCTTAAAGAACAAAGATAAAGAAAAGTCTTCATATAGCAAAATAGTAGAGAGCGTTGCTGAAAGCGATGATCAGCTTTGTGAAAAATATCTTGAAACCGGTACCCTTGATGAAAAGGAAGTAAATACAGCCTTGAACAAAGCGGTTATTAATGCCCAGTTTTTCCCTGTTATCGGCGGTGTGGCAACCGAGGAAATAGGGGTAGAGTTTTTGCTTGATGCCATAACTGAGATCATGCCTTCGGTAGCTGAGGCTAAAAAGCGTACGGCCAAGGACCAAGAGGCAAAAGAACAGATAATAGAGCCTAAAGTGGAAGATCCTTTCTGTGCCCAGGTTTTTAAGACTGTAATTGATCCTTTTGT
>JAFGHG010000039.1 GCA_016939345.1 Candidatus Omnitrophota bacterium | reverse complement strand
GGCTTCCCATTGATAGGAATAAGGGGTTTGGCTGTTTTCTCAGTCAAAGGATACAGCCTTGTTCCATAGCCAGCAGCTAAAATCAACACTCTCATAGCAAAAATATAAATCTAAAAAGTCAAATCCCCGCCTAGATCATAAGCATATGGTAACATTCCTCAGTTAATATCTTTTTTAACTCCTTCTGCAAGTATTTTTCGACTTCCCGGGGAGTCGACAAAGCCAGTGTCTTTTTTACGGTCCTGTGCGCATCTTTATAATTTATATTGTTTATTAATTCTTTTATCTTCGGAACCTGAGGCGGTGCCATGCTGAACTGATCCAATCCTATGCCTAAGAGAAAAAAGGCAAACATCGGATAACTTGACATCTCTCCGCACATGGAAACAGGGGTATTGTTCTTGTGCGCGGCTTCGATGACGCTTTTTATCAAACGTAAAACTGCCGGGTGCCCCGGTTCATAAAGATATGCCACTTTTTCATTAGCCCGGTCTACAGCTAATGAATACTGTATAAGGTCATTTGTGCCGATACTAAAGAAATCACTTTCCTTTGCCAGGTCGTCAGCAGTCAAAGCAGCTGAAGGAACCTCGATCATCGTCCCCACTGAAATGTTTTCGTCAAATCCTAAGCCTTCAGCGCTTAACTCCTTTTTGCACTCGCTTAGGATGTTCTTAGCCTCTCTTAATTCTCCTATTCCTGAAATCATCGGAAACATTATTTCCACAATACCATCAACAGATGCCCTTAGTATAGCCCTCAGCTGGGTTTTGAATATTTCCGGCCTAGCCAAACAAAATCTTATCGCTCTCCAACCTAAAAAAGGGCTCATTTCTCTCGGAACCTGAGGCTGAGAAAGAAACTTATCTCCCCCGATATCAATGGTACGAAATACCACTGGATGAGGCGATATGTCCTTAACTACTTTGCTGTAGGCTTTAAATTGTTCCTCCTCGCTGGGCAGGTCCCTGCGGCCCAGGAAGATATATTCAGTCCGGTAAAGGCCTATTCCTTCAGCTCCATACTGCTTCACTAAAGGCAATTCTTCAGGAAGTTCGATATTGGCTGAAATAATCACCTCTTTACCGTCTTTTGTACAGGCTTTGAGTTTTTTAGGAATATGGATAGCTTTTATCTCTTTGGTGTAAATAGTCAGTTTTTTCTGATACTCCTTTAAACTCTTATCGGTCGGTGATACAACGACCGTCCCAGATGAGCCGTCAATAATTATTTTGCTGCCAAATTCAATATTTTCGGTTGCTACCTCCACGCCCACTACCGCCGGTATGCGAAGGCTTCTGGCTATAATAGCGGTATGCGAGGTCCTGCCGCCGATATCAGTGATAAAGCCGAGTATTTTGTCTTTAGGCAAAGAGGCTGTCTGAGAAGGCGCAAGATCATGAGCCACTATAATCACTTTTTCTTTCAAATCGCTTAAAGAGGTTGTTGCTTCTTTAAGCATTTTCCTTAACACTCTGCGGGCAATATCTTCAATGTCGATGACTCTTTCCTTGAGGTATTCGTCATTAAGCTTAAGCAGTGTCGAGACATATTTTTCGATACTCTGGGAAAAAGCATATTCGACATTTACCCGCTTGTTCTTTATCTGGGTTATGACATCCTCTATCAATACCCTGTCCTCCAATACTAAATAGTGAGCTTCAAAAATCCGGCCATGATCAAATCCTATCTCGGTGGCTATTTTCTTCTGCAGGTTTGAAATCTCCCTTCTGGTCTCGATCAAGGCTTCTTCAAGCCGGTATATTTCTCTGGAAATCTCAACATGGCTTACTTTCCTTTTAGGCACCCTGAGCTCGTCTTTTCTTATGACCAGAGCCTTGCCAATGCCCACACCGCCAGACACTCCGATTCCTTTTAATCTAATCATCTTCTCCCTCAAGAAATTTCTTTAAATCTCCCACAGCCTCATCAGCGTCCTCGCCTTCGGCAATAACCTTTATTTTCATGCCTTTATTTACGCCTAAACTTAGTAAAGCTATTATTGACTTACCGTCAATTACCTCCCCGTCTTTCTCAACTTTGACTGAAGAATTGAACTTATTAGCCAGCTGGACAAAAATTGTAGCCGGCCTTGCATGTAGACCATGCATCTTATTAACTACTATTTGTTCCTCAATTCTGGCCATTCTTTTTTATTGTGATTATATATGTTTATTATCTCCTTAGCAACCTTTGACGGATCATGCCTTAAATAATTACTCTTACTTACCACATCAGCCTCAAAAACTGATATGCCCATGTTTTTAATCCTTTCCCGGTCAAAAATAACCGGAAAAGACCTTTCCTGTGCATACTTGACCAACAACCTGTATTTAAGCCTTCCAGAACTTATCAAGCAGCAATTTACTATGCCTTCACCGGCATGGTCAAGCAGCATTTTCAGGTGATCTGATGCGGTAAAGCCATCAGTCTCCCCATGCTGGGTCATTACATTGCAAATGTAAAGCTTCATTACCTCGCGCTTGGCTATTCCTTCCTGTATCTGCTTCATTAAAAGATTAGGCAAAACACTTGTAAATAGACTGCCCGGGCCAAGAATGATTATTTCGGCCTCGCGTATGGCCTCTACAGCTTCAGGGTTAGACTTAGCATCTGAGGGAATAAGACATATCTTGCTGATCGATTTTTCCTCCTCAGGTATTTTATCTTCGCCGATTTTCTGGGTCCCGTCATAGTATTCTGCCTTAAGCTGAATCTTGCTCAAACTGGAAGGAATTACTCTTCCTCTTATAGCCAGAACTATGCTTGATTCTTTTACTGCATCCTGAAAACTGCCGGTAATCTGGGTCATGGCTGTGATAAAGAGATTACCAAAACTATGGCCTTTAATACCGTCTCCGCCCTCAAAGCGGTATTGAAAAAGATCGCGCATAAGCTGAGGTGCCTCAGCCAAGGAAACGAGACAGTTTCTTATATCTCCCGGAGGAAGAATGCCGAATTCTTCCCTTAAGCGCCCGCTGGAACCGCCTTCATCAGCAACTGTTACTATGGCGGTAATATTTGAAGTATATTCTTTAAGACCCTCAAGTATGGTTGAAAGACCAGTCCCCCCGCCTATGGCGACAATCTTTGGACCTTTAGCCAGAAACCTTTTTTCATAAATAATATCAATCAATTCCTTGCTCTTACCGGGATATATAGCATCAAAAAGGCTTCGGATAAGATTAGAGATACCCCCGATAAGGGCAACCACGCCTACAGTAAAAGAGATCGTATGTATGACCTTTAAAATTATATTTTCTTCTTTGAATACATAAGGAGAAGATAAAAGGATTAAAAGTAATCCGACCAAGAGCAATATTACCCAGCGCTTGATTCTTAAACCGGGAACAAACCACTTAATAATCTTTATAAATTTTTTCATTCGTAAAACCTATCGATAAGAAAAATCTTATATAAAAACTAGAATATTGCCTGCTGCTGATTTTTTAAAATAGTGAGGACTTCTTGCGAACTCTTAGCGCTTTTTAACTTCTGAAGTAGATATTTATCTCTCAGCATTCTAGCTAAGAAAGCCAACATTTTAAGATGCAAACCTGCTTCTTTTTGGTTAGACAGGAGAAGTGCAATAACAAAAACTGGCTCCTGGTCTAAAGAGTCAAAATCTACGCCTTCAGGTGATATGGCTACACAGATCAGAACATCCTTAACCGAATCCAGCCTGGCATGAGGAAAGGCTACCCCGCCGCCAATAGCGGTAGAACCCATGTCCTCTCTTTGAATAATCGATTTCAATACGTGCTTTTTATCGTCTTTATCGATTTTATTTTTCTCTATAAGAAAATCTAAAACTGAAGAAATTATAGTTTTCTTGCTTTTTGGTCTTATGTTCAATGCAACACTATCTTCATCCAGATAGTCTAATATATTCATAAAATCCAAATACCTTTAAATGGCCTATAAAAAAAGCGGAGGAAGGGAATCGAACCCTCAACCTTCACGTTGGCAACGTGACGCTCTAGCCGATTGAGCTACCCCCGCTACTGACTTCAAAAAGCGAAATCGGGAACCGATTGTTCAATGAGACTATACTTTTTACAAGGCAGAGCCGCGGTAAAAAGTATTTAGTCGAATTAATCCTGACAAACGAAGTTTGTAAGGAAGCTACCCCCGCTACTGACTTCAAAAAGCGAAATCGGGAACCTTTCCCTACATAATGCCGAGGGGGAGAGTCGAACTCCCACCCTAAAAGGACATGGTCCTAAGCCATGCGCGTCTGCCAATTCCGCCACCCCGGCGGTTAGGAAAATTAATGAGCCGCCCCAGGATCGAACTGGGGACAGCCGCCTTAAAAGGGCGGTGCTCTACCATCTGAGCTAGCGGCTCAAAATAGATATAAGTTAGAAATATCTAAAACTCTTTTAGCTCTTTTTCTTTATCGGTCAATATTGTATCGATTTCTTTTATGTATCTATCAGTCATCTTCTGGAGTTCGTCTTCGGACTTGAATCTTTCGTCTTCAGATATCTGCTTATCCTTCTCTAAAGACTTGATCTTGTCTTTTGCGTCTCTTCTTACCGTACGAACAGAAACTTTTCCTTCTTCGGTTACTTTCCTTACTATCTTTATAAGTTCCTGCCTTCTTTCTTCAGACAAAGGAGGAACAATCAAACGGATTATCTTGCCGTCGGTTACAGGAGTAATGCCTAATTCTGATTGAAGTATAGATTTCTCTATCTCCTTCAAAGAGGTAGGGTCATATGGACTTATGACTACCATCCTGGCTTCTGGCACTCCTATGGTCGCTAGTTCTTTAAGCAGGGTCGGGGTACCGTAATAATTTATTCTTAAACCCTCGACCATTTTGGGATTTGCTCTTCCTGAACGAAGCTCAGAGAGCTCACGCTTGGTAGATTCTATAGACTTTTTCATGCTCTGTTCGATTTCTTTAAGTAGCTCTTTTGTCATCATATATCCCCCTTTAGGTAATCCGGATAAAAGTCAATCAGCTGATAACTGTCCCGATATTCTCGCCGCAAATTGCTTTTTTCAGGTTTTCCGGCTTCATGAAATTGAAAACGACTATCGGCAATTTATTATCACGGCAAAGAGTCACAGCGGTTGCGTCCATGACTTTTAAATCCTTCTTTATTACTTCAAGATGGGTCAGTTTCTTAAACTTTCTTGCACTCTTATTTATAAAAGGATCGCTGGTATAAACCCCGTCTACTTTTGTCCCTTTAAGAACAACATCAGCATTGACTTCTGTTCCCCTTAAGGCTGCTGCGGTATCGGTTGTAAAATAAGGGTTGCCGGTACCGGCTACAAAGATAACCACTCTTTTTCTTTCGAGGTGCCTTATGGCTCTGCGTCGTATATAGGGCTCAGCGATCTCATTCATCTCTATGGCAGTCATAACTCTGCTCTCGATATTTTGATTCTCCAAGGCATTCTGTAAAGCCAGACCGTTTAAAACTGTAGCCAGCATTCCCATATAATCAGCAACTGCCCTTTGCATCTGAAATTCTTTCGAACGGGCAACCCCCCTAAAAATATTTCCGCCGCCAACGACCAGGGCCATTTCTACCCCTAAAGACAACGCCCCTTTTATCTGTTTAGCAAGATGTGCACATATATCTACATCGATACCGTGCTGCAGTTTTCCCAGAAAAGCTTCGCCGCTCAGCTTTAAGATAACCCTTTTGTATTTAGCCTTCATATTACTCCCCTACCCCAAAACGGACAAATCTACGGATGACTATATTTTCCCCGCTTTGTGAAACCACTTCCCGCAGATAATCTCCTATCGTCATCTTATTATCTTTAATGAACGGCTGTTCAATAAGGCAATGCTGCTTCATAAAATCATCAGGGCTCTCATTGCTCTGCAGAACATCGGCTGGAATATCATCTTTACTGATGTATTCGGGCGAGGCTGCAGCGACCTGCATGGCTACATCTTTGACAAATTTTTTAAATACATCAGTGCGGGCCACGAAGTCTGTTTCACAATTAACTTCTACTAAAGCTCCCAGGTTTCCTCCAAAATGTACATAAGAGTCTATCAGTCCCTGGCTGGCACTGCGTGAACTTTTCTTAGCCAGAACAGCAGCGCCTTTATCTTTGAGGATCTGTAAAGCTTTATCAAAATCGCCTTTAGATTCAGCCAATGCCTTTTTACACTCGTTAATACCCAAAGAAGTCATCTCTCTGAGCTTCTTGATATCGGAAAGACTCATTCTATTTCCTCCTTTTACTGCAATATTATTGACTTTAATAACGCTTTAAGCTTCTGGCGCCTGCGGTTCGTCTTTAGTCTGCTGATCGCTATCGGATTGAACTTGTATATCCATGTTTTTGGACACTTCTTCTTTCTTGCGGGTTTTTTCTATATCGTCTGCTTTTATCAAGCCTTCGTTTATAGCTTCAACTAAATGGCTTGCTATATATTTTACCGATTTAATAGAATCATCGTTTCCGGGAATGGGACAATCAACAACCTCAGGGTCTGCATCTGTATCGATCAAGGCTACAATGGGAATCTTCAGCTTGTTGGCTTCCCTGACGCAAGCCAACTCTTTTTTAGTGTCGACGATAAAAACACAATCAGGAAGGGTATCCAAGCTGACCACCCCGCTGTAACTGCGCTCCATCCTCTCTATCTCTCTGTTTATACGCACCACTTCCTTTTTCACCATTGCTTCAAAACCCCCGTTGTCGCGCTTTTCCATTAGTTCTATATATTTATTGACTCTTTTGCGCACTGTTGAAAAATTAGTCAAAAGCCCTCCAACCCATCTTTCAACAACGTAAGGCATGCCGCAGTTCTGAGCAAGCTCTTTGATAACGCTGCGTAGCTGTTTTTTCGTGGCAACGAAAAGTATTTTTTTTCTGCTCTGGGCCAGCTCCTTAACGAAATCTTTGGCTTCCTGGACTTTCTGAGCGGTTTTTTCCAAGTCAATAATATAGATATTCTTCTTTTTGCCGAAAATAAAACCTTTCATCTTGGGGTTCCAGTGCTTGCTCAGATGACCAAAATGAACTCCATTTTCAAGCAATCCCTTTACATCCTCAGGTAACGACATATTAGCTTATCCTCCTTAAATAGCCAAGAAAACCGCAAGACTATAATTGGTTTAAATAGAAAAATTAATATCCAGATTAGCTTTCTCTATCTGCGGTTATCCTAAATTTACTGTTTTTTATACCGGCAAAAACAAGAGCACTCAAAGAT
>JAFGHG010000038.1 GCA_016939345.1 Candidatus Omnitrophota bacterium | reverse complement strand
ATTAAACCCTTTAAGTTGCAACACTAACTTTAAAACATCGCTAAGAATAACTTAATATTTTCCTGATTGTTTATCAAAGAGACGGTTCAACATGAAGATAGCTACGGAAAATCGAGGCCGGATCCGCGGTTATCTTGGATCAGCTTTGCATAAGGACTTTGAAGAAAATATTTTATATGACTGAGAATTTTTTTTGAAAGCCATATTAGGGAATTCAAAAAAGTTTTTCGGCAAGTTTTACCGCTGCCACAGCATCTTTTGCGTAGTTTGCACCTATAGAATGGGCATAATCCCTGGTCACTGCTGCTCCTCCGACCATGAATTCGCATTTTAACCGGGCTTTTCTGGCCAGGCTGATGACCTCCTTCATGTTTACCATGGTAGTAGTCATAAGGGCTGAAAGACCTACAATAGCAGGATTATACTGCTTTATGGCTTTGATTATCTTTGAACTGTTAACATCCATACCCAGATCGATAATATCAAAACCATGGTTCTTAAGCATAAGAGATACGATATTCTTTCCTATATCATGGATATCGCCTTCAACAGTAGCTACTATGATCAAAGCTTTCTTGCTGATTGCTAAGTTGTCTTTTTTTAAATAAGGGTTAAGGCAGGCAATGCCTTTTTTCATTGCCTGGGCACTGGCGATAAGCTGGGGCAAAAAGTATTTTTTCTTCTCAAAATAATCTCCGACCCTTATAACAGCAGGGATCATAACCTCCTGCATCAAAACATCAGCCTTTTCTCCTGATTTCAAAGCGTATTCTAAAGCAGAAGCCATGTCCTCTTTATTGCCTTCTAGAATCTGGCGGTAAATTTTTTCTCTTGGAGAAACCTTGTTGTCAGCAGAAGTTTTTATATTTTTTTCTTTAAATCCTGAATACCTGGCAATAAATTTTTCCTGGGCGCCTGGTCTTTGAAGTATAAGATCCCTGGCTAATCTATTTTTGACCATCCTTCGGTCAGAAGGGTCAGCAATAGCCATATTAAGTCCGCGCTTGGAAGCAAGATCAAGAAATGCTTTATTGATTATATGACGTCTGGGCAGGCCGAAGGAAACGTTGGAAAGCCCGGCAATAGTATAGACTTTAAATTTTTTTCTGCACCATTCTATGGTCTTGAAGAATTCTTTGGCTGATTCGGGATTTGATGACAAAGACATCACCAGGCCGTCTACTATAAAATCTTTTTTGCAAAAACCTTTTTCTTTGGCAAGCTTATAGATTCTCTGTATATTTTCCCTGCGCTGTTTAAAAGTCAAGGGTAGTTCTTTAGGGCTGAGCGGAAGCAATATGAACATGGCTCCGTATTTTTTTGCCAAAAGAAGAAGCTTATCGGTCTTTCCTCTTTCCGCTGAAATAGAATTTATCATGGCCCGGCCGGGATAAATTCGTAAAGCCTTCTCTATAACATCCGGATCAGAGGAATCTATGACAAGAGGCAGTTCAGTTGCAACCGAAAGCAAGGATATTGCTTCTGACATGTTTTTTTTCTCGTCAGAGCCGGGCACAGCAACATTAACATCAAGGAGGCCTGCTTTTTTATTTTGCTGGTCCCTGGCAAGCTGGCGCAAAAGCGTAAATCTGCCCTGCTTAATTTCATTCTGGAGTTTCTTCTTGCCTGTCGGGTTGATCTTCTCGCCGATGATAATACACTCTGGATGGTTATCAAGGATTATATTTTTCCTGGCAGAACTCAAGGCAGATATCTTGTCTATTGATACCGGTTTAGGTTTGGTTTTTAAAAGAGCTTTTTTCAGTTCTTTTATGTGCGCGGGTGTAGTCCCGCAGCAGCCGCCCAGCATGTTTGCGCCTGATGCAGCCAGCTTAAAAGACAATGAGGCAAAAGTCTTGGCAGGCATCTTAAAAACAGTCTTTCCCGCTATTAGTTCTGGAATTCCGGCATTGGGCTTAGCTACCAAAGGAACAGTGGCAAAAGGCTTTATTGCCTTGATGATCTTTAACATCTGCCCTGGCCCTGTGGAACAATTAGAACCAAGGGCATCAGCGCCCAGGCTCTGTAAAGTGATCAATGCGCTTTTAGGGTCTGTTCCGTTAAGGGTCAAGCCGTTCTTTTCATAAGTCATGGTAACGAAAGTAAAAATATCGGCTGTTTCCTTTACTGCAATAAGTGCTGCCCTGGCTTCCTGGATATCAAGGATAGTCTCAATGGCTATAAGGTCGACTCCTGCGGCTATAAGCCCTTTTGCCTGCTCTTTAAAAATATCTACTGCTTCTTCAAACTCAAGCTTGCCAAAAGGCCTCAGAAACTTTCCGGTCGGGCCTATATCGCCGCAGACAAGCCTTCCTTTAGCTGCTTTTTTAGCTGACAAGGCCAGGTTTTTATTTACTGAAAAAATATCTTTTATGCCGTACTGGCCGAGCTTTAAGCGGTTAGCGCCAAAAGTAGCTGTGTAAATGATATCTGAACCGGATTTTATGTAATCAGAGTGGATTTCAGAAAGTATCCCGGGGTTTTGCAGGCACCATTGCTCGGGGCAGACCCCGGAAGGCATACCGGCTTTATAAAGCTGTGTACCCATTGCTCCGTCTAAGACAATGATGCGTTTTTTTAATAGCTGGGCTATTTTCTTTTTATTTGTCATCTTAATGTAATTATTCCGGTAAGGCCTGTTGCTGATTTCTCAGGCACAAGTATCATACTCTTAGTAAGATTAATACCTAGACTTTTCATGTTTAAAGCCCGGTAGATAACCTTCTGGTATTCTAACTTAAAGTCAGCATATCCGCAGGATATGCGCTTACCTGTAAGTTTTCTGCTTTCTCTGGATAATTGGCTATGATAATAATTCTCTATCCACCCGAAACAGGCATCAGTAGATTCTGAAGCAACTGCATCGTAGATAACTGCCCGGGAAAGATCTTTCTGCGAAAGCCTTTTGATCTCTTCTATTACCGCCTGACCGGCAGTGACGCCCATAAGAAGCGCTTCCTGGCAGCCTTTTAAAATTCTTACAGCCAGCCTGCTCTCAAAACTTATACCCTCTGAAAGCATAAGTTTTGCACCGCTTATTTTTTTTATCTTTAGCCTTAATGCGGAACCTTTTAATGCAAGAAGAGATGCTGCCTCATATATAATCTCTTCGTTTTCCTGCAACTGCCTGGATGAGATCTTAGTCTTTTTAGAATCATATCCAAGGCGCTTAAAAATTTGCTCTTTGGGGATTATAATATTAATAGGGTCAAAAAACTCGGTGTTCATCGTCCTGCCTCATTAAGTTAATATATAATAACTTATCATTAACTTCCTTCATTGGCAAGATGACATTTAAACAAGGCTTGAAAATAAAAAGCCTGCCTGTTTTAAACAGGCAGGCTTATATTTGGCAAATATTGCTCCCTAGAAACCTATACTTTTCTTGACATCGTTTACCGCACCTTTAGCCGCAGCCTCAAGTTCTTTCTTTGCTTTCTCAAGAAGGTCTTTAGCTTCCTGTGATTCGGTATCTACAAAACGCAAAACATACTGGGTGATGTCAACGGCTTCCTGAAACTGCTTTGAATTATAGAAGGCTTTGGCCTGACCCATGAGATAATCAGCCTTCTCTTGGGCAGTAGCTATATCTTTAGATATATCTATGGCTTCATTACTTGAAGATGCTTTTTTAGGAGAGCAGCTGCTTAGGAATATCCCTGTTATCAGAATGATAACCAGGAATAATAAATAATTTCTTTTCATTTTAACCGCCTTTATTTAATTTTTCACAAAAAGTCAACGAACTTTGATGACCGGAACCGGCATTGCATTGACATTAGCAGTAAAACCAGAGGTATCACTGCTGCATGAAGTCCCTGAACCGTCATCAACTGTCAGAACAACATCATAAGTGCCGCGTTTTTCATAGACATGCTGGACTTTCATGCCTTGGGCGCTTTCGCCGTCGCCGAAATCCCAGTCATAACTCAGGGTATCTCCGTCGGGATCATAGGAGCCTGATGCGTCAAATTCTGATACTTTCCCTTCACAGCATACCAGATTAGGGCCTGCATCAGCGACCGGCGGGGTGTTGACCACAGCTACTATGACATCTCTATCAGAAGAGCACGCTGAAGCTTTATTGTCGTCTACCTTTACTGAAACAGTATATGAACCGCCCTTTAAATAAGTATGCGAAGCCTTGGATGTTCCCTTTTCTGTTGTCCCGTCGCCGAAATCCCACAGGTAGGTTAATCTGTCTGAATCAGGATCGTTCGAGGCTGAGGCGTCAAAATTAACCCTGTAACCGGCACAGCTTTTTGCCACTTCCTGCAATTTAGCTCCAGGAGCAGAGTTGACCGTAACCTGTAATACATCTGTTGCTCTAGAACATACAGTGTCTTTTTCGTCATCAACCGTCAAAGCAACCCGGTATTTGCCGCCTTTTGTGTACTTATGCTGGACTTCTCTCTCACTAGAAGTGGTTCCGTCGCCAAAATCCCAGGTGTAAGAAAAATCATCGGCGTTGTAGGATTGTGAGTCTCCTTTAAACAAAATAACATCACCAACACAGGCATTGCGGTCTTCTCCTGCATCGATATCCGGACGCTTGTTAAGATTAACTGTCAGGGTATCGCTGTCAGTACTGCAGCTTGTACCCGAAGCGTCGCTGACTATAAGCTGGACATCATAGCTTCCGCTTTTTTTGTATGTATGGGATACTCTCTTGCCTTCACCGTTTTCGCCGTCACCGAAATTCCACATATAATTCAATTCGTCGCGTTCAGGATCGGAAGAACCGGAAGCGTCAAAAACAACATTGAATGATTCATCAAAACTATCTAAGCAAAGCTCTACATCTCTTCCGGCACTGGCTGTAGGAGGAGAATTGACTTCGATCATTGCGGTGGCAAGATCTGCATTACAACTTGTGCCTGAACCGTCATCAACAAGCAAAGTTACCTTATATGTGCCGCCCTTGCTAAAAGTCTTGCTTACTACCTCTCCTTTATCAGTAGTCCCGTCGCCGAAATTCCAGCTGTATGTAAGATTCTCGGGTGTATTGTCGCTGGAGCCTGAGGCATCAAAGGTAAGACTTTTACCAGTACAACCTGACTCAAGAGCTGTAAAACTTGCAGAAGGAGGGGTGTTTACCTGCAGGTTTTGGGAGGTTACAGCTGTATCGCACTCAAGGCCGGAGCTGTCAACTACGGTAAGGGTTACCACATAATCTCCCCCTTCCTGATAGGTATGAGTCACTACCGGCTCCTTGCTTGTCTGTCCGTCGCCGAAACTCCAAAGATAAGAAAGATTTTGGTTATCGGGATCATAAGAACTGGTGGCATCAAAGGTAAAAACATTGCACTGCATAGTAGGTTTTTCAGCTACTGGAACAGGTTTGGGCCTTGGAGCCTCTACAACGCTTACCGGAGAATGGCCCCGCCTGAAATAAATAGGCAAAAGATTGCCTTTATCATCATAAATCTTTAAACCAGCATGGGCATTACGCTGGATAGCTTTTGTTATCACATATTCAAGCCTTCTTTCCTGGCCGCTTACTATGTCTATAGGCGTAGTCTTCCATTCACCGCTGTTGGAATCGTTTATATCAAATTTTCCACCGGCCTCTAAAGCCGAACCCCAGGATGCAGTATCATAAAGAACGCTGGTCCCGCCGTCCTGATCAAGGTCATAATTCTCCACTGTTATCTTTTTAGTGTCAGCTGAAACATAAGGGAAAAAATACATTTTGTCGCCGTAATTCGGTGCTAGGCGGAAAGTAAGGTTATAACTAAAGCTCTCTGCGCTTTCCGGAGATATTTTGAATTTAAAAAGATTTGCATCATCTCCTTTTAATCCTTGCACATCAACCCTGAAGCGGTAAAAACCTCCGATATTCTTACCCTTGTTCTTATCATATGGGCCGAAATCAAAATAATCATAATCGCCTTCAGTAGAAAACTCTTTTTCATCGAGCAGGCTTTCACCGTAAATACTGAACTTAGTTACTGTGTTCCAGCCGTTTCGAGAATGGGCCGGCCAGTCTCTTCTTCCGTAAGTATCGGGGTCAAATACTGAAATGACCAGATCATTTACCTCTTCTTCAGGGACATCGATATATAGAGAAAACTGGTTGTCATCGGCACCCATAAGCTTTTCTCCCTCAGGCCCAAAAACGTAAAAAAACTCCACATTTGATAGGTCTTCAGGGACTTTATAGGCAAAGACGCTCAAAGAAGAAAAAAGCAGGAGAAGAAAAAGAACCGTAGAAGCTTTGAAAAAATTCATACATTCCTCCTTTTTATAAAAATAACGCAATATGACCATAATGTAACTTCAGGGGGGGGTTGCTGGTAAGAAAGTCAATTTTATCTATAAAAATTACACTATCAAGAGATTTCTTCTCCAAGAAGTTCTTGTATCTTGGCTATAAGCTGGCCGGAATCATAGGGCTTATTCAGGCAGGCATCAGCCCCGGCTTCTTCAAACCGCTCTTTGATGTATTCAAATTTCAATCCGGTGAGCACTACTACCGGGATATGGCTGGTTTCAGGCTGTTGTTTGAGGCTTTTACAGACATCAAAACCGTCAATCTTAGACATTAAGACATCTAAAATCACCAAGTCTGGTTTATCCCTGGATACCTTCTCCAGGCCCTGATGTCCGTCTTTAGCATAGAGAAAAATATAGCCGTTGGCCTCTATGCGGTTCTGAAGAAGGGAGGCCTGGCGCAGGTCATCTTCAATATAAAGGATTTTTTTCATTTTTCTTTTTTTGGATTGCCGCCGAAAATAAACTTTAAGACTTTTTTCAAGAACCTGAACATCTTTTTTAAAAACCATATTGAAAAGATTAAAAAAAGGATTACCAGTATAGAGGCTATCACTGGATGCTTAACTATTAAAACCAGGATGCCGGCCACTGAGAGGTCTTCGGTTATGCTGGCAACTGAATTTGAAACAGGCTCAGGCGAAGTATTTATCGCAGCCCTGGTGGTTGCCTTTGTCAGATGCGCATCTGCCGAAACCGTGCCGGTTATCAGGGCTGCTGAGAATTGCAGGGCCGGCCCGGCATCAGCCATGGCCAGATAGCCTAAAATAGCTCCGCCGGCAGGCCGGATAAAAGTATGAAAAGCGTCCCAGGTGGAATCAACATAAGGTATTTTATCTGCAAAGAATTCAATAACATAAAGCAGCAAAGCGACAATGATAACCAGCGGGTGGGATAAAACACCCATGTTTCCGGGAAGGTCAATCCACTCCAACCTCTGAGCAATGCCTAATCCGGCAATGGTAAGGTACAGGTTTATTCCTGAAGCCCAGGAACTGCCTAAAAGAAGGCCTAAAGAATTTAAAAGCGCCATATTTTATCTTTTATTCCAATAATCTTTTTGCTGCCTCTATTTTTTCGTAGATCTTAGGTATCCAGGCATCACCCCAGAAAAGATAACAGCTTGTCTCTGAATCTAAAATAGCCCTGCGGGCTTTTTCAAGTTTTTCTTTTTTTTCTTTGCTCAGAACCTCTCTGCCGGCAGCTGATTTCCAGTATTTCTCGCTGACCTTAAAAAGCTCATTTATAGCCCTCTTCTGAGACTCTGAACCGTTCCATTGTGAAAAATCATAGCCGCTGGTAGAAGCCACATTCCAGGCTCCGGTCTTGACAACAGCTTTTTCTTTCGGAGGGTATTTGTTGATAAAATCAGATATCCGGATAGGTTTTATATCAGTATAATTATTTAACACCATATCCATGTAAGGAGCAAAAAAATAACCGAAAAATCCGGCGTTTTCATCTAGCTGCCTGAACCAGCCTCCGTTTTCTCCGTCAGACCAGGTAGTCAGGAGCCTGGCCTTTTCTTTGCTCGGGCTTTGACTCAGCTTGCTGGCAACTTCGCCCAGAAACCATTGCGGGTTCATCCCGCTCTCCTGAGCATTGGAAATATCACGGTTTCTGGGTATAATGGCTATGCTTTTTCCTTCATATTCAGCGATATAAGGCTTAAAACAATCAAGCGGTTTTTTATCATCCAATGGCTTTACATGAACATGGTCGACTACCACATATTCATAGCCTGCTTCTTTTAAAGCTGGTATCATCTCCATGCAAAAAGCCATCTCTGAAGGCCAGAAGCCTTTCGGGCTCTGCCCAAATATATCCTCTACTATCTTTCTTCCTTTTATAAGCTGATCCTGCCAATCCTCTTTAGGTATAAGAGGAAATATCGGGTGGAAAAACCCCATTCCGATTATCTCGATATTTTTGGCCCTGCGGTATGAATCAAGCATCTCGGGTATATCAATAAACTGCCTGTATCTTTGTATTATCTGCTTATCCTGAAACTGTTCAAGAAGTATACCGGAAAAGCCTACATGTAAAAAAGCCTTATTCTTGTATTTTAAGGCAAACCTTGCAGCCCTTTCATAACAATGTATTATCTGCCTGGCTTCCCATTGGTTGGCATCGATCAGCAGTTTTAGATTATCCGGCGGCTGATGCATATGCAAGCCAAGGGCAAAAAAATTCTCGCTCATACAAAAACCTCTTTTTTTCAAAATCAAGCTTTAATAGCCGAAAGCTGCTGTATCCTTTTTAACATGTTCGGGTGCGTGCTCAAAATCTCCATAAGCCGGTCGCCAAAGCTAAGCTGTATCTTTTTATTTCTTAAAGCAGCCAGCTCATAAGAATCAATCGTGCCGCTTTTATCTGAGTCTATCTCAGCCAGCTCTCTTATTTCTTTTGTTGCCCTCGAAGGGTCGTTGACAAAAAAAGCTTTAAGGCCTTCTGAATCTTTAATGGCCCTCTTATCCATCCGGGCAGAACCATACACCAGCTTATAGAGAGCTGAAGCCAGCTCCTTAGGCTTATTTCCCAGAGCAACAGAACCCTGGTCAGCAAAATATTCTCTTATCCTTGAACCATAGAGCACCAATAGGTTGGTTATGAAGTAAAGCACAAACGCGGCCAGGCCTATCAATACGCCTCCTCCGCCCTGGCTTCTTCTGCGGCCTCCGCCAAACCAGAAAAAATTCCAGGCAAGATAATAAAGGATCATGGGTATTACCGATAAAAGGGTTATGGTCAGGACATCACGGTTTTTAATGTGGCTTATCTCATGGCCGATAACCGCTTTAAGCTCGCCTTCGCTTAGAAGGCGCATAAGGCTTTCGCTGACGCAGACCCTGCTATCGGAAAATCCCCGGCCAAAAGCAAAAGCATTGGGAATCGATATCCTGGCAATACCGATTCTCGGTGTGGGGATATGCGCTTTTTGAGCTAGCTCCTCGACCATATTATGAAGCTCAGGATAGCTTTTTTTATCAACATATTCTACCCGCATAGAAAGCTCAACAAGTTTAGGCCCGATCATATACTGTAAAAACATAAGGCCAAAGCCGATGATCACGTAGATATAAAAATTATATAAGCCCATGGCAGCCCCGATTACAGTCAGGACTGAATATATTATTCCAAAGAGTAAAGCCAGTAATAAATAGAGTCTTAAATGCAGACCAAACATTTCCACTCCTCCTTAGATTGTGTTTATCGGTTAAGGTTACGGTTACGATGCCCGTTTCGTAATTCGGTGACGTAGTTCTTCTTCGCTATGCTTGACGTTACCGCTAAACTTTACCGATACGGGCTTCGTTACCTTAACCGTTACCGGATTTATTAAGCAGGTACTGCTGGACTTTTAAAGCTGTCAAGCCCGCTGCAACCATCAAAAAGCAAAGGACCTGGCCCATGGTAAAAGGGCCTAAAACATAACCTAATTGCTCATCAGGTTGACGGAAAAATTCGATAAAGAACCTGACCAGACCGTATCCGATTATATAGAAAAACAGAAGCTTTCCGCGGGCAAAACCCTTGCTTCTTATCGACCAAAGTATAAAAAACAACACTATACCCTCAAAAAGGGCTTCATACAGCTGAGAAGGATGCCTTAAGCTGCCTGAAGGGTCTGAAGAAAAATACATGCCCCAAAAAACAGAAGTCTCCCTTCCAAAAAGCTCACCGTTTACAAAATTACCCAAACGGCCAAGGGTATAGCCTAAAGGAACAACAGAGGCTATAAAATCGGAAAATTTTATAAAATCAATCTTATACCTGCGGCAGAAAACCAAGCCGGCGGCTATTGCTCCGATAAGGCCTCCATGATAGGACATGCCGCTTATGCCGGTATAATGCAGGCCGCCCTCGAAAGAAAAAGGGAAAAAAATATCCAGCGGCCTTTTGATAAAATAAGAGAAATTATAAAATAATACATATCCAAAACGCGAGCCTACTATTACTCCGATAACGATAAAAATAAAAAAGTTCTCAACTACGGCCTTGGAATATGAAAAATAAAAGTTATCTTTTTTCAGCCTGTAAAGGCTTAACAAATACACCGAAATAATAGCCAGAAGATATAGCAGGCCGTAATAGTATATCTGCACAGGCCCGATCTTTAAAAAAACCGGATCAATATTCTGTGGGATATGCTGCCAGAAATCAATAATGCTGTTTTTCAGCTCCTGCTCCATTAACCGCCCTCGCTTGATATCATCTGGTTAAGTTCACCTATGATAAGGTTTTTATCCTTTTGCCTCCAGGGGCTTATCCTCTTCAAGGCCATTTTAAGGGCTCTTTTGGCCTTATCTGTTTCTCCGATACCCTTATAAGCTAATCCAAGCTCAAAATTATATTTAGGGTTTTCCGGCTCAAAACTGCAAGCCTTCTCTAATCCGGCGACTGCTTTATGATAGTCACCCTGGAGATTATAAAGAAACCCAAGGTTATAATAAGCATCAACGTTAAGACCGTTGATAGACAAAACCCTTTCAAAGGTCTGCCTTGAACGGGAAAAATCATTTAAGCGGTAATAAAGCACAGCCAGGCGAAACAACACATCTTCATCGCCGGGCCTGATTCTGTCAGCTATCTCGAAGAACTTTATTGCCTGAGTATAATCTTTTCTGAACTCATACTCCAGCGCCTGGTAAAAAAACCGCTCAAAAGCAGTCGGCGGCTGGGGCTTGTTATGAGGATTATACTGCAAACCAAAGTATAATACAACTGCCGAGGCTGAAAGAATGCCCAGCAGGCGGTAATTCCTTTTTTTTGCCGCCTTAAAAGACCTGAAAACCGCAAACGAGGCAAAAATAATCAAAAAAGGCACTGCCATGATCCGGTAACGGGAATCAACAAAAAAGACGGCTATGGACATAAGAAAAACTCCGCTGGCAAGATAAATAAGCATGGTTTTTTTCAATGACTTCAATCCTAAAAACATCCCCAGTAAAGATAATGGCATGATAAAGCGTAAATCGGTGAATAAAAATCTAAATACCCTTATCTTGTCTTTTACCATGCTGAACTCCATGTCATGGATGAATTCATCAGGAGAAAAAACAAAATTCATTTTTTTAGCCAAAAGTTTTAAATATTTCCCAGGTCTGTTTTTTATAAAAATCAAGGCCCTTTTCAGCCAGTATCTTGATACACCGGAAGTCTTCAAGTCTTCCTGGCTGTAATGACGGGCTCTTATGGTAGCATCGCGAAACATTCCTTCCTGGCTTTGTCCGATGCCTTTTAAGTCATCAAAAAGGCCTGAGGCCTGAGGATTGTTCCCTATGTAAAAATTTATACCCAGGTGTCCGGCTATAAAAACGAAATCATCTTCAGCAATATAATTAGTCAGGGTTGCCGAGGATATTACCAGCAAAGAAAAAAATATAAAAACCACAAAACAGCAAAGCCTGGACTTAAACGCCATATCTGCCATGATCAGAATCCAGATGACAGCCAGAATGCCGAACAAAAGCACATTTGCCTGTGTGATCGTGCATAAACCGAGCAAAAGCCCCGGGAGGATAAAATCCCTTATTAAGGGCTTATTGCTGATATTAATAAGATAAAGGAAAAAAAGCAGGTTAAAAAATATCGACAGAGTGGTATAAACAAGCAGGGATTCAAAAAATAAAAACAAGGCGTAGAAGCAGTAAAACAACGCGGCTATAAAGCCAAGGTGTATGTTAAAAAGTTTTTTTCCGATATAGAAAAGCAGAAGACAGTTGATTATGCCCAGTATGTACTGGAGAAGGTAAACCGCAGCAATGTCTATGCCGAAGAATTTAAATATAAATCCCAGAAAATAGGCGTAGAACGGCCATTTCATAAAAGCCTTATCAGGGATCAACTTGCCGCTCTCGATATCCCTTGACCAGTAATAATAAGCCTGCGAATCAGAAGCTTCCAGCACCGGATAGGCAGGTGTGTTGCGGTAGTCGTGGAAAAAACTTATCCGGCCGGCCGCAGCCAGGATGACTATTATCAAAATATAGCCTATTTCAATTTTCTGGGATTTCTTTTTCATTGTCGGATTTAAAAAAGAAGGCGCTCAAGCAGCGTTTGCTAAATAGACTCCAAGACATCAGCCTGACGCTGTAATTCAAGGATTTTAGTCGAAATAAAACGGTTGAGCATTCTTTTTTCAATAAAACCCTTCAAAATCTTCTGGCTGTCAACTATCGGTATACACTCCAAATTATAGGAATTAAAAAGGTCTTGAAGCGTGGCCAGGCTTGAGTCAGCCTCTGCGCTTATGCGGGCGGTTTCCATCAGGTCAACGGCTAAAAGCAAGTCATTTAAGCCTGATTCCATAAAGATATTTCTGATGCTATCGACAGTTATTATCCCCAGCAGTTTTTTATCTCTGTCTACAACCGGATAATATAGATTATTAGTTTTACTGAATATGGAAAGGATATCGCTGAAATGCATATCGTTAAAGAGCACCGGAGGATTAGCATCCATTGCCTCTGATACCTTTGTCGTATCTACCAGGTCATCTTCAGTGATGTTCAGGCCTACCTCCTTGGCTTTATTCAAAGAAAACTTTGTCAGCGGCGGGCCCACGACCTGAGAAATAAAAGTTGTAGCGGTTATTACTATGACCATTATATTACCTATATTGCCTGGGAAATACTGGGCAGCTAGGATAGAAAGACCTATGGCAATGCCGGCCTGGGGAAACATGCTGTAAGCCAGGTATTTTTTTACTGACTTAGGCGACCTTGAAATAACAGCCCCGAACCGGGAACCGAACACCTTTCCTGATGCTGTTCCCAAAAGGTATAAGCCCACAAGAAAAAAGGTAACCGGAGCCATATGGCGCAGATTCAGTTTTGCTCCGACCAGCACGAAAAAAAGAACAAATATCGGAGGGGTTACTCCTTCGACCAATTTAAAAACATCTTTACTTTTGCGAGGAGTAAAATTGGTTACTACCACGCCTAAAGTCATGGCTGCTAAAAGCATATCTACATGTATGGCCAGAGCAAGGCCGCAAACAAATAAGACTGTGCCTATGGAAAAGGCCAAAAGCCTTCCTTCTTCCTTGTATTTTCTTAAAACTTTGGTTAATATGGCTGCGTTAAAAATGCCTATAAGCACAGCGCCGAATATTTCATAAAAAGGGACGATAAAAGCCTTAAGCAGGCCCTCATTATTCGAGCCGATAAGAACACCTGCAACACTTGAGGAAATAACAAACAGTAAAAGAGCTAAACCGTCATCAAGGGCTACGATGCTGAATATTGTCCGTGTAAGAGGCCCCCTGGTCTTATATTCACGCAAGACCTCGGTTGTGGTCGCCGGGTCTGTTGCCGAAGCTATTGCTCCAAAAAGAAGGCCCAGGGAAAAAGAAAGCCTGAAATCATGAAACAATATGCCCCCGCCGAGGCCTATAAGTAAAGAGACAAAAATAAAAGGAGCGATTCCTTCGCAGAACAAGATGGTCATCATCTGTTTTCCGTATTTACGAAAAACCTGGGCCTTAAGCTCGCCGCCGACCATAAACCCGATGATACCTAGAGCAAAGTAATTAAAAGGCTGAAGCCGGGTAATTATCTCCTGGCTGACAATGCCCAATCCGCTTTCGCCAAGGCATAAGCCGATTATAATATAACCGACAACCTGGGGTATTTTCATCTTCTGGAAAAGCCTGCCGCCGATAATACCGCCGAAAAGGGCAATGCCCAAAAGAAATAGTATGTTTAAATGAAGTAATTGAACTCTTTCCAGAATGCTTTCTACAAATCCCATATTTATAGATATTTATTGCTTTTTTAAATAATACTGTCTATTACACACCAGCAAATCGACTTTGTCAAGAAGCAATTCTGCCTAAACCCGCTTTCCACCTGCGAAGTGGCACTTCGTAGGTGGAATTACGATTATGGGGGTTGCTCTTTAGGGGTTATATGGTAATATGGGGTAATGTTTAAGCAGTTAAAATCAGAAGTGAACAAACAACTGCGCGGCTTTGTCTGTGGGCCAGAAGGCCGGAGATTCTTCAGGGTAATGCCGCCTATTCTTGCAAAAAGCCTTAAAGACTTCCTGCTGAGAGACGGTAAAAGAATAAGGCCGATACTTTTTCTGGCCGGCTTTCTGGGTTTTTCTAAAAAAAAGCCCAAAGGTCTTTTCACCTGCGCCTTATCCCTGGAGTTATTACATGATTTTCTGCTTATCCATGATGACATAATCGATAAATCAAGCACCAGAAGAGGCAAACCTTCTATGCATGAGCTTTTCAATCAATACATAAAACCTTATAAAAACATCAAATTCAGCGGACAGGACCTGGCTATCCTGGCCGGAGATGTGCTTTATGCCATGGCCATCGATACTTTTTTAAGCATCCGCATAGATCAGGCTAAAAAAGAAAAGGCCCTGGCTAATTTCATAAAGACCATGGCCCTTACCGGGTCCGGTGAATTCATCGAGCTTATACTGGGCTTAAAAAAAATCGACAGGTTAACTAAAAAAGATATATATAAAGTTTATGACCTGAAAACTGCTGACTATACTTTTGCTTCTCCTCTTATGACCGGAGCTATCCTCGCCGGTGCCGGAGAAAAAGAATTAAGCTCTTTATTTGATTACGCAACCAATATAGGCCGGGCATTCCAAATCAATGATGATATAATAGGCACTTTCGGCGATGAGAAAAAAATCGGCAAACCCACTTTTTCAGACCTCCAGGAAGGCAAAATGACCCTGCTTATCTGGCACGCTTATAATAATACCGGGCAAAAAGAAAAAAAATACATTAAAAATCTGCTTTCAGCCGAAAAAGTAGGGCAAAAAGAGATAAAAAAAATAAAAACAATCATGAAAAAAGCAGGGTCGCTAAAGTTTGCCCGGGCTGAATCGCAAAGGCTTGCTAAAAAAGCTTTTTTTTGCATAAAAAGCCTTGAGATGAAAACAAAGTATAAAAAACTGCTTATAGATTACGCAGGCAAATTATAAATCAAAAATGCGGATAAAAGTGGCAAAATCTGCTGGTTTCTGTTTTGGGGTAAAACGGGCTATCTCCATAGCTTATGCCTCAGCAAAAAACAACCCTAAGGTAGTTATGCTGGGAGATATTGTCCATAACGAAGATGTGGTAAAAGATGTCCTGAAAGCCGGGATAAGGAAAGTAGATAAACTTGCTAAGACCAAAGATAAAACTCTCCTGATAAGGGCACACGGCGCCTCGCTTAAGACTTATAAACTAGCCAGAAGCCTTGGCTACAAGATAATCGATGCCACCTGCCCGATGGTAAAGGAAATACATGATATTGCTAAATCCTGGGAAAAGAAAAAATTTCCGATTATAGTCATCGGCGATAAGAAACACGATGAAGTCAGGGGAATCACCGGCCAGATAAGATCAAAAGCTCTGATCATCGATTCTTTTGAAAATATGCCCCTGAAAAAAATAAAAAAAATAAAAAAAGCCGCCGTGGTTGTCCAGTCCACCCAGAACCTGGAAAAAACCCTTGAAATAGTCAATGAGCTCAAAAAACATATCAAAAACCTGAAATTTTCTAACACGATATGCAACCCCACCAGGATAAAACAAAAAGAAATAAAACTCATGCCCCTTGAAAACCAGCTGATGATAATCATCGGCTCAAAATCAAGCGCCAATACCCGCAGGCTCTATGAACTTTCTAAGTCTTTGAATCCCGAAACCTACTTAATACAATCAGCAAAAGACCTGAAACCAGCCTGGTTTAAAAAGATCAAAACCGTGGGTATAACTGCTGGAGCCTCAACTCCTGATAAAACTACACGCAGTGTAGTAGAAAAAATCAAATCCCTCAGTAAATAGTCTTACGGTAACGGTTAGGGTAACGAGGCCCGTATCGTAATTGGGTTACGGTAACGTCCTTATTGTTATTAAGCCACGTAACCTAACTACCTAACCGAAAAGGGCAACGTAAGCATAACCGTAACCCAATTAGCGGAATTAATGAAAAAATTAGAAGGTTATGGGGAAGCGGATTTCCAGAACAAAATCAGCGGCGTCTTCGGTCAATCCATAAGCAGAATCAAACTGCATTGAGAGGTTATCGTTAATGGCCCAGCTAACCCCGGTCTTAAAGCTTGCGGCGTTAGACAGCGAGCCCATTACGTCAATTCCATTGACAGTCATTTTTTCAGCAAACAAATGCTCTATGGCCAGGCTTAAGCTTAAATTATAATTCAAAGCAAAGGCTGTTCCCAGGGTATATTGATAGGTATTTCCCGGATCAACCTTGCCAAAATTCTCAATATCATCTTCATAATTCATGGTATAGCCTAAACTTCCGAATAAAATAGCCGGATCAGCTGATTTAACCCAGACCAGGCTGAAATTTGTAGCCTTGTGACCGGTTCCCAATCCGATATCGGTATTATAAGGAGATTTTCCGGTATCAAATTTTTGAGTCACTCCCAGGACTATATCGGGGATTGCACCGTTTTCATGAATAAGATGGTGATAAACACCGGCCTCAACATCTCCGATGCCGCTGTGGTCACGGGAAATTTCCGAGGTGTTTCCGGTTGAAACCCGTTCATACTGGAATTTATAAGGCACTTTTGCATCAATCTGCCAGTTATCAAGCAAACCATAGCGGAAAGTCTCACTTATGATAGTTATATCACGCTTGATTTTCTGGCTGTCTATCAAGCCGAGCAAAACAAGATTGCCTATTGTAGTAAGCCCCTGAAAAGATATATTATTGGCTGAAACATGGGCATAGGTAACGCTTGGTTCATACTGGAATTTGCCTTTGGGCAATAATAATCCGCCTTTTGAGACCAAAGCCTCCTCTATTGATGCCTCCTGTTTTACCAGCTGGCCTGCTTCGGTATCAAGGTCTCCGGCTGTTTCTTTTGTCCCTGCTGAACCTGATGCTCCTGATTCAATCCTCTGCTTCTCTCCTGCCGGTAAAGATGCTCCGGCTGCCACAATAGCATCAGCTTCCTTATCGCTAAGCTGGCTTACCATGGAAATAAGCTTATGCTTGGAGCTGGCATTGGCCTGGCGGCTGTCTTTGATCACAGGCATTGAAGCCACCATTCTGGCTACGGAAACCTGGGATATCTTAGGCAAGTCTTGGCTCTTTGACTCATGGGGTGTAACAAATACATAATCAGGGCTTATGATCTCATTGCCCTGGGAATCGCGGCTTATGACCCGGTAATGGTAAAGAGTTGCCGGCTGTAAATTATCAAGCACTATCTCATGTTCAATAGTCAATTCTTTTGACTCTTGGGTTTTATTTTGATAATCAGTATCTGTGCCGAACTCTGCCTGGGAAGTGCAGGGCTTATCAGTATGCCAGGTTATAGTTGTAGAATAAGTCTCGGGCTTGTTTTTTTCTTCCTGCTGGTTTGAAGAAAAGGCAAATAAGGCAGTAATTGAAAAAATGAATAAAAAGATTAAGGCTTTTTTAGACATGGCTGTATTTCTGATATGTAGCTATTTTAAAAGATAGAAAAATAAAAGCAAGTAAAAAATATGACTATCATGTTTTAAGGTAATGGTTAGGGTTAGGGTTACGGTTACGAAGCCCGTTTCGTAGTTAGGTTAGGTAGTTCGTGTTTTTATACAATACGTTACCGCTAGACTTAACCGATACGGGCTTCCTTACCCTAACCGTCACCTTAACCCAAATATATTACGGGATTAATAAGAATCAGAATTCGCCGCTGCTGTATATGGGGCCGATGTTGTTTATGCCGAATATCTTTCTCACGTTCTGGGAATCGGCAAAGACCGCCCTTTCTTCTTCGGAAACTGCTAAGGGAGCGCCTTCAGGATCATGATCTGCTTTTGACAGGACCAGGCCGATACCAGCCTGCCACATGCTCTGGAATTTATCTGTTTTCATGGTCATGTTGCCCAGGGCCGGGTCTGCTAAAAACACCCTGTCTCCGCTTATTCCCCGGAAGATGACAAAATGCGAATAATCTTTTATGTTTACCGGAAGAAGCACTGGCTTATCAAGACCGACTAAAAATTCAAAATCCATGCGAAAGCCTTTGACCTCATAGCCTCTGTAAGTAGCAAAGTTCTTTAGATCAAGCAGGGAAAAACCTTTTTTAGCTTTGACCTTGGCCAGGCTTGTATTTAGAAGGAGAAAATTGATTATCTCTTTCTCGCTTACCTCATCCTCAAAATAATAGCTTAAAACCGTAGCCAGGGCAGCCGGGCCGCAGGAAAAATCAAGGCTCTGGGAAACCACGTTTTCCTGGCGCATGTCTTTAAAACTTTTAACTTCTTTTCTTATGCCCGGGCCAAAACCAAGGCTTAATGGCGCAGCCAGAAGGTTAAAAGAAAAAAGAATAGCAGTAATAGTT
>JAFGHG010000037.1 GCA_016939345.1 Candidatus Omnitrophota bacterium | reverse complement strand
TAAAATAATTTTTATTAAGCCGTAACCGAACAACGCAACCGATACGGGCTTCGTTGCCTTTACCGTTACCTATTTTTAATAGGGGAGTTTTTCCTTCGGTCTAAGAGTATTTGTGTTATAATAAAACCCTTCAAGTATGGGGGAAAACCAGACAATTTTTTCATTTAAGGCAGTAGTTTTTGATTTAGACGGAGTTGTGACAAAAACAGCCTTGGTCCATGCTGCAGCTTGGAAAGCAGCTTTTGACGAATATTTGCGCCTTAGAGAAAAGCGCGATAATGAACCATTCAAAGAGTTTACCCACCAGAATGATTATCTTCCTTATGTCGACGGTAAACCCCGATATCAGGGTGTAAAGAGTTTTCTAAAATCCCGGGGCATTAATATAGCTTTTGGCCAGCCGTCTGATGCTCCCGATAAAGAAACAGTCTGCGGAATAGGTAACAGGAAGAATTTAAAATTCAGGGAGGTTTTAAGGACTAAAGGAGTAGAAGTCTATTCCTCTACAATAGCGATGATAGAGAAACTTAAAGCAAGCGGTGTAAAGATAGGAGTTGCCTCATCTTCAAAAAATTGTAAATACATTATTGAGTCAGCAAAGATAGAAGGTCTTTTTGAAACAAGGGTTGACGGAGAGGTTTCGGCTCAGCTGGGATTAAAGGGTAAGCCCCATGGAGATATTTTTGTCAAGGCTGCCCAGAACCTTGGAGCAAGGCCTGATGAGTCTATAGTAGTCGAGGATGCAACCAGCGGGGTGGCAGCGGGAAAAAACGGCTGTTTCGGGCTGGTTTTAGGCATAGCCAGAGAAAATAACCAAAAAGAACTGTATGATAACGGAGCAGATGTTGTGGTCCGGGACTTAAAGGAGATTACTTTAGAAAAAATTGAAGAAGAATTTTCTAAAAATAAAAAAGGGAAACTTTGAACAATAAAGAAGAAGTAAAAAAAATCATAAACAAGCACAGTAACGGCCAGGAGATTTCTGCCTGGGCTTTAGTCTATGAGCATTTTGTTCCGGCTGAGGAGAGTTTAAGGGAGGCCCTATGCACTTTAGCCAACGGTTATTTTGGCACAAGGGGCGCAATACCTGAATCAGTAACCTCAAAAATTCACTACCCCGGAACATATGTCGCCGGCCTCTATAACCGTTTAGCCACTCACATATCCGGCAAAAGAATTATCAATGAAGACCTGGTAAATTGTCCTAACTGGGTTTTTTTGACTTTCAAGGTCGGCGACGGAGATTGGTTTCAGCCTGACAGCGCAAGGATACTTTCTTTCCGCCAGAAACTTGATATGAAAAAAGGTCTTTTAAACCGAAAGATACGTTTTCAAAACCGCAAAGGCCAAAGGACTATGGTTGAGATTAATAGAATAGTACATATGGCCGACCCTCATTGTGCAGCTCAGGAGTATATAATCACTCCTGAAAACTACAATGAATTTATCACTGTCAGGACTATGCTTGACGGGACTGTGCTGAACACCGGCGTTGAAAGATACCGGCAGCTTAATTCTAAACACTGGAAGCCATACGCTTTAGGAAGTTTTGGCCGAGGCGGAATTTATCTTTCTATGAAAACGGGCCAATCCCGGATTCAGATTGCTGAAGCTGCTAAAATAGGGTTGTTTTCTGCAGACAGAAAAGTAAATCTGAGCATAAAACACCTAATGAAAGGAAAAGAAAGAATAGGACAGGAATTCAAATTCTTTGCCCGGTCAGGCCGCACCTACAGCATAGAAAAGACTGTTTTTATCTATACCTCAAAAGATGAAGGTATAAAAGATCCTATCAAGCATGCTGTCGGACCCGCAGAAAAAGTTCAGCGCTTTAAAAATCTACTCAAAAGCCACCAGCAGGCATGGGAGGATCTTTGGGACAAGTTTGATATAAAGATCGAAGGCCATATGTTTTCGCAAAGGATACTCCGCCTTCATATTTTTCATCTTTTACAGACTGCATCGCCGAACAATATAAAAATAGATGCCGGTCTTCCTGCCAGGGGTTTGCATGGCGAAGCGTACCGCGGCCACATTTTCTGGGATTCCATTTTTACTATGCCTTTTTATGATTTGCATTATCCGGAAATTTCTAAAGCTCTTCATCTGTACCGTTATCGCCGGCTGGCTAAGGCAAGGGAATGTGCCAAAAAAGAAGGCTATAGGGGAGCAATGTTTCCCTGGCAGAGCGGTTCAACCGGCAAAGAAGAGACTCAAATCATCCATCTTAATCCATTATCAGGGCAATGGGGGCCTGATTTAAGCCGCAGGCAAAGACACGTGTCTTTTGCCATAGCCTATAATATCTGGCAGCACTGGAGAAGAGCCGGAGATCTTGGCTTTCTGATACGCTATGGAGCAGAAATCATCCTATCTGTTGCCCGCTTCTGGGCCTCGTTAGTAAAATATGATCACAGCGACAAAAAATATCACACTTACGGAGTAATGGGGCCTGATGAGTTTCACGAAAAGCTTCCCAGAAGCAACCGCCAAGGCCTAAAAGACAATGCTTATACAAATATGATGATAGTCTGGACCCTGCTTAAGGCCCAGGAAGTCATAAAGCTTCTTCCCGAAGGACATAAGGCCAGACTTATGAAAAAGATAAAATTAGAGCAAAAGGAGTTCTCCCGCTGGGATGATATAATCCATAAGATGAATTTGATTATTGACGAAAAGGGCATTATCAGCCAGTTCGACGGTTATTTTAATTTAAAAGAACTGGATTGGAAGGGCTACAGGCAGGAATATGGCAACATCCAGAGGATGGACAGGATATTGAAGGCTGAAGGAAAATCTCCTGATGAATATAAGGTCTCAAAACAAGCCGATGCTCTGATGATCTTTTACCTTCTTTCTTTTCCCGAAATCGAGGACATCTTCCTAAGGCTGGGCTGCAGATTCGATAAAGATATTTTAAGAAAAAATTATGATTTTTACGTAAAAAGGACTTCTCACGGCTCTACTTTAAGCAAAGTGACCCATTGTTATTTTGCTCTCTTGCTCAGCAAACCTAAAGAAGGCTGGAAGAGATTTATTGATGTGCTTGAATCAGATATCTATGATGTGCAGGGCGGGACAACACCTGAAGGCATCCACATAGGAGTAATGGGCGGTTCAGTAGATATTGTGATGAGAGGCTTTGCCGGACTGCGCCTTCATCCTGATAAGATAAGCATTGAGCCAAAACTTCCCCAAAAATGGCGTTCTTTAAAATTCAAATTCCTCTATAAAAGCATCTGGATATCTATGACTATTTCCAGATCCCAGGCCCAGATACTGCTTCAGGGCCCGGTTACCATCCCGGTTGAAGTCAACGGAAAACTTCATTATCCTCCTCTAGGCAAGACTTTCAAAGTCCCTCTTAAGCGCAGATAACTCTTTATATCTTTAATAGTTATAAAACCTTATATAAAATAACGCTGTTTATGCTATAATAAAAAAGCAAAACCTTAAAATAAATATGCATAGAGATAGTTCTGAAAAGATTAGTTGGGAGATCATCAAAAAAGCCTTATTCCCCTTAATTCTTTTTGTCCTGTTCTTGGTTGTTTATATCTTCTATAAAATAAAATTAGTTTGTTATATTTCTCAAGAAGCCCAAGCCGGTTTAAAAAAATACGTTATTACCATACTTGTTCTTATCGTCGGTTTTGTCTTTCAAAGGATTACCGGGGCGGTTTCTGCATGGTATAAAGATAATATAGCTTCACAAACCCTAACCCGGCTGGATGATGAATTGATACCTTTGGTCAGGCGGACAGCCAAAGTGCTTATTTGGATAATCGCTTTATTAATAATCCTTCCTTTTTATGGCATAAATATCAGTGCTCTGATTACTACCTTGGGGGTCAGCT
>JAFGHG010000036.1 GCA_016939345.1 Candidatus Omnitrophota bacterium | reverse complement strand
GGCGCAATCAAGAAAATCATTTAAAGATATATTTTCTAGCGAAAAACGCAAGAGTGAATTCATGACCGCCTGGACAAGATAGCTGCGCCTGATTTCCTCTTCCTTCAAATTCATCTCGGTAAAATCCTCGACCATTTCGATCGCAGCCACTACTTCGTTTTTACTGTCTTTTATGGGAAAAGTCACTATCTTGTAGCTTACATCCTGCCCCTGGCGTTGAGTCTTTACAATCGCATTGTGGACCATGCCGTCCCTTAAAGACTTGCAGCTAGGGCACTGATCACATGAAGAAACAGGTTTTTGGCTTATGATATCATGGCTTATGGAGTGCCTGAGAGCCTGGCGCTTTGGAAACCATTGGGCCATTTGTTTGTTGGTATACAGCCTCTTTGTATCTTTGGATACAAGAGATATTCCTATGCCGATATTATCGATTATATTCTTGTATTCTTTCTCTGATTCTCTTTCTACCTCCTCACTATGCAGAAATGATGTCAGATCATGGCCTGTGCTGACTACATAGGCCGGGGCTGCCTTACTGTTAAAAATTATCCTGTTCGACCATTGAATAAGTTTTATCCTGCCGTCTTTTGTGCGCAGGCGGCTTTGATAGGCTTGAGGAAAGCTTAAGGGGTCAAGCTTTAAAAAAGCCTCTTTTATAAACTTTGCCTCATCGGGATTTGAAAAAAATTTCCATATGTATTTATTCTGAACCTGGCTGAAATCATAACCGCTAATAGCCTCGCTGGTTTCGTTAAACCTGACAATTTTGCCTGAAATATCCTGAACTACGACCAAAGAGCTTATTATGTTAAGCAAGGCCGGCTTCAAGCCCAAAACCTCTTCAAGTATATTCTCGTGTTTTTTGCGCCTGAGCGAAAGATAGTGGAAAAGCATGCTGATAGTTATTATAAAAACAACTACAGTAATGCGCCTAATCAATTCAAGCGGGGCAGGATAAAAAAACTCCTGGTAAAAAGAGCTATCCGGCGAGAAAATAAGGTTGCTTATACAGGCAATCAACCAGTAAGTAATTACAAGCAAAGTAGTAATAACTGGCATTTTAATTATTTTTTCAGCTTCCTGTGAGTCCTTAAAGCTGCCTCGAGAAGCGAGAGACCCTTTTGAAAATCTTCCCCCTTGTAGAACACCCCTGATATCTTATAGTCTTCTACATCGCGGGTATTTGCTTTCTCAACATAAGCGCTTATAACTATAACAGGCACATTGCCGTTTATCTTTCTTATTCGTTTAAGGGTTTCGATACCATCCATAACCGGCATGTTTAGATCAAGAAAAATTATATCCGGAACGCTCTCTTTTACCTTGGCAATACCTTCCTCTCCGCTGTGGACCTCAGTGACCAAGTAGCCTTTAGACTTCAACCAGAAAGCCATAGGCTGAGTAAAATCTGGGTCATCATCGATCAATAATACTTTAATCTCATCAGTCATAAAAACCCCTCCTTGTTTCTATTTTTTTAAAGGTAAAACAAATTTAAATTTTGTTCCTTGATTCAGTTCGCTCTCAACCCAAATCCTCCCCCCGTGAAGATCAATTATCTCTTTAGAAATCGGCAGCCCCAAACCGGTACCGACAGTATCTGTGGGATGCAAAAGACTTGATTGATAGAACTTGCCGAAAATCTTATCAATATCTTCCTTAGGTATGCCCGGACCGTTATCTTCTATGCTGGCAGTAAGCTCGCTGTCAGAACTTTCCAATCTAACCAGGATTCTGCCCTGATTTGGCGTGAATTTTATAGCATTGCCAACCAAGTTATTAAAGACCTGAATGATCCTTTCCGGATCAGCCTGGACCTTAGGAAGAGATTTGGCAAATTCTCTCCTTATTATTATAGACTTTGTCCCGGCCCAGGTCTCGAAACTTTTTATGACTTCATCGGCAAGATCACTAAGCGAAACTTCTTTAAGCTGCAAGTCTATCTTGCCTGATTCAAGCTTTGAAATATCCAAAAGATCATTGATCAAATTGCTTAAACGGCTTATATTTCGCTTGGCAATATCCAGAAACTGCTCTTGGGCCGGGAGAAGCGGACCAGGGTCTTTGGTTAAAAGCAAGGCTATAGATTTATCTATGGCTATAAGCGGGGTACGCAGCTCATGAGTGACATTGGTTATAAAATTTGCTTTAAGCCTGTCTAATTCCTTTTGTTTAGTTATATCGCTGAGCACAGAAACCATTCCCACAGTCTCGCCGTTCTCGTTCTCGATGACAGCACTGCTTGAACGAATTATTTTTTTTGTTTCGTTCTGAGAACTGCTTAACTCAATTTCTCTATGGCCCTTTTCGTCAGCCTTTTTGGCTAAAGTAAGCATCTGTTCTTCTTTAAGTCCTTCATTTATCGGCTTTCCTGATTTTTCCTTTTTTGAGGATCCAAGGAGCTTTTCGGCTGCGGGGTTCATCATTATTACTTTACCCTCGGCGTCGACCACAACCAGCCCATCAGCAATGCTTTTTATAACTGCCTCGGTATTTTTTTTCTCGACCAGCACCTTGTTGTATTTTTTTAAAGCTATTTCCTCGTTTAGGGACTTCTGGCTGATCTCGTTCTCGTATTCTTCCCGCAGTCTCTCGGTATGCAGCTTTATCCTTTCATCCAGCTCCCTGTCAACTAAATTAGAGACTGCCTTGGCCATCTCTTTTCTTTTATAGTTTGAATCGACAAATCCGCCTATCTCCTCAAAAACAACCTCCTGAAGCCTATCATCAACTTTTTTTTCATCTATAACAGGCTCGCCTTCAAGATCAGGCTGCTGCAGATCGATGCCTGCCCTGGCTTTAGGAACGCTGATGACGACCTTGACCAATAAAGCTACTACGATACTAGCTACCGCCACTGCCGGCAGAATCCACCATAATTCCAGCATAAATTCTCCTGCTCAACTAATATACTTTTGGCTCCAAAATGTGTCAAATAAAAGTTAAAAACAAACTAGTGAGCGGCTGTTTTTGATACTACAAGCCTGCATACCGCCACACTGGAGTTTTCATTTTTAGGCGTTATCGTATATCTTTCGACTGTCAGTAAAACCGCGGAAGTCTCAAGTCCATAAAGAAAATCAACTATTTGAGGCATCTCGCCCTCGCAATTCACATTAATAAGGTAGGTCTGGAAAAAGCCTTTTTCTTCAACCTCCCCGGGCCGGATATTGCCTACATACAGGCCTGCCTCATCAGCCAAACGCTGTATCTCTTTCTGCATAAGTACTACCTCCTCCTCGGCTGAGCCCGCCTGCATTAAAAAGCCTTCATACTTCTTGCTCTCCTCCTCAACCTTATCTTTTATGGCCAAAAGCCGAAGATCGAGCTTGATGATTTTCTTTTTATCGGCTATCTCCTTATCCTGTTCGCTCATCTTAGTTAAAGCCGGCTCGATCAGCAAAAGCTTAAAAACAAGCATCAAGATTACGCCCAGGGTAATATAAAATATTAATTTTTCTCTTTTTGACAAGCGCAAAAAAAATGTCTGCAAAGAATTAAGCAACTTCATTCTTCTATGGCCTCTTGAGTAAAAGATGTCACTATCTGAAAGTCAGTTACATCCCTGTCCTTTTCTTTTCTTTTTGAAGTAAAAGGGGTCCTGCTTTCCTTAAAAACATTGGATTTATTCAAGTCCTCTACAAAATTAAATATATCGGTCATAGATTCTGCTGTCCCCTTAAAAGAAAAACTTTTTTGCTTATCAAACCTGACTTCGGTTATTTTTATATTATCAGGCAACAGCTTGTAAAATTCGCCAAGAACCTCTATAGAATGGCCCCTGTGAGAGAAATTATTCCTTATAATCCTAACCCGCTGATAATCTTTTTCGATTACTTCAGCGTTTTTATGTATTTCTTCAAATTTCTTGTCTATCTGGGTCATAAAAGTGTTTTTGGTATAGATCTTAAGAAGCAGCCATAAACAGCTTATAATGAAAATACATAGAAAAAGGGCACCGGTCTTAATCATCTCCCTGCTGCGGTCTTCAAAGCGCCTTCTTATTTTAGCCTCCTCTGGAACAAGATTGATCTTAGACTCATCTATAGAAACGGCTGCGCTGATCACACCAAGAAAAGACGACAGTTTTGAAGACTCACAGCTGCTTAATGCCTCTTCGCTGAAAGAAAAAGTGTTCTGGTAAAAGACATTATCCGTAGGTATTTTAAATGTGTTATTGACCAAAAGAGCCATGTCTTTTATCTCAGATATGGCCCCGGTGATGATGATACGCGAAGGAAGTGAATCGATGTTTTCATTCTTATACATCTCCAGGGACTGCTTTATCTCCTGGATAAATCTTTCTTGCTGTCTTTCTTTTTCAACCGTCAAATGCTGTATGCCTATGGGGATACTTCTTACAAACAAAAGGTTATCCCTTAACGAAATGTTACATATACTGAAAGCAGTATCTATGTGTATAGTGCAAACTGGCACCTGTTCTTTTTCTAATTTAAGGTATCTGACATAAGCCTTGGTTATTGTTTCTGAAGCAAAAGTTATCTTTTCCGGCTCAAGACCGCATTTCTTTAAAATATCAAAATTTTTGCGCACAACATCCCTGTTTACTATGACCAGAAGGATCTTGGTATAGCTTTTATTTGTTAGGCCTATATTAATATAGTCTATTGCTATTTCTTCCCTGCCATAGGGGGTATGCCGTGACGCCTGAAGGTTTACTATATCAGATATTTCTTTTGGGTCTTTTGAGGGAAGTTCAATATTTTTTGTTATTACCTGTTCAGAAGGAATTATGAATATTACCTTGGGGCTTTTTAAATTAAATTTAGCCAGGGCCTTACGTATGAAATTCAGGATCTCTTCCTCTTTTAATCCCTGGACACTCTTTTCAATTAAAGCAAAAACCTCTTTCCTGACCGGCTGGACTTTTAGCAGGCAAAGGCGAAGATTCCCGCTGTTAAATTCTATACCGATAAACTCGTTAGATTTTGCCCCCATAAAAGAAGTAACTGCACTCACCAACTGCTGTCTCCTCTTAATTTTGAATTTTTCATTTTTAATTTTTAATTTATTATGGTTCTTGCCAGGATACAAACCGGCCCTTTTTATTCACCACACATACCAGTTTCCTGCTCATCTGGCCTATCTCGGCTCTAACCCTTACAGTATAATTCATGGAACTGGTGGTAATCAGTTCTAAGGACACCAATCTTTCTAAACAGGCCACCTCGCTTTCCGAAAGGTTTGCGAAAGCACTCAATTCGGAAACGACTTCCTGGATTGTCTGAAAAAAATGATCATCGCTGGTGCCCTCGGTTTTATCGTCACCGGCGCGAAACTCGATGAGTTTTTCGGCTATCCTTTCATCTACTTCCAGGGCCATAAGCACCTCAAGAGGAGCCGTGTTTATGTTAACTTTACCGTCACCGTAAATAGTTATAAAATCCTTTAAGCGTTCAAAGATAAAATCATTCATGCCTTTCACTAGAAGCACTTCTTCTAAAACCTGAAAATTATCATCTTTACAATTATAAGGCTCTTCTAAACTGTCATAGTAAGAATCCTCGGCGCTGCCTAAAGGTATAGACAGTTCGCTGTCGGCATCGCGCCAGTCAACAATAGCTGCTGCGATTTCCTGAGCCTGAACTTCTTCTATCTTTGTGGTTACTTCAATAAGGTTCTCGATGTTCAGTCTGCTTGCTGTATTAATGTTGAGCTTTCGTTCTTCATCAATAAGGCCGTAACGCTCTTCTTTACCACCCTGTGGATTGGTAAATTCGTAATAGACAACAGCCTTTCCTAAACCAACAGGCATATCCTCAAATACGCTTATATTATTGCTCCAGACGTCATTTAAACAATCAAAGTCGGTTTTATCTTTGACTAGCTGTATAATTGACCTCTTTACCCCGGCATCCGCTATGTAATGAAGGTTGCTGCGAAAGGAAAGATTTTTTACCAAAGCTAGTTTCTGTCGTATTCCCTGGTTAAGGTATAAGCCGAACATCCCTAGAAAGGCCAGGACCCATAAGGTAAGAATTAAAATACTTGCCCTTTTAGGATTTAAACCTGTAAATAAAGGAAATTTTTTGATCATAGTCATCAATCTTATCTTCAAGAAGAAGGGATGATAACAGTTTTAGTAAATTCCTGCTTTACCCCCTCATATTCAACCTGTATTTTTACGGCTACAGCTTTTGGAGAAGCGTTCTCTTCGTCCCATTGGCTCAACCAGGCCTTCTCCATCATGGAATAATATTTAAACTCGCAATTTATCACCCCCGGCATTACCTCCTGAATAAATCCCTGCTTATTTTTAAAAATATCGCTTAAGTTCTTTTTGCCCTTAAACAGAGCACTATTGTCTTTGCTGTAAAAATAAGATACCTCTCCCGGCCCCCTATTCAGCCCGTAATTCTTGCTGGTTGTCTTGACAAGGCTGGCAAATTTTAAGCTGTGTTCTGATCCGGAAAAATCAATGCCTTTATACTTAAAACTATTTCTTAGGTCAGCTGAAAACTTTTCAAAAAATATATTAACATCCTCGCCGATATAGGAAACATTGGCCCTGTGCCAGACCCTTATGCCAGAACTTAAAACAGAATAAACCACAAGCCCCAGGATTACTACCAGGCTTATGCTGATAAGCATCTCGATCAAAGTAAATGTTTTCTTATGATGATTCATGAGATTAAATTTCCTGCGGTTTTCATTTATCTGTTATCATCACATAAAGGACATCGGCTGTCCGGGTAGCTTTTGCCGGCCGCATGCCTTCTTTCCAGTAAACATTTAAGGTCATCTCATAAAGACTTGCTTCTTTTGTTCCTTCTATAAGATTAAAATTCAGGTCCCAATTGAAATTACGGTTATTAAGGCTGAAAGCTCCCTGGTTATCTTCTACCCCCAGAGTGCGGTAGTTCATCAGCTTGTCATGAAGGTCCCAGAATTTCCAATCCATCCATAAAAGCACGTTTAAATAGTCCACAGCATAATTAAAGCCTTCCAGCGCAACAAGCATCCCCTGGCTTACAAGTATTACCCCCAAAGAAAGGACAGCAGCCGCGACCAAAACCTCAACCAAACTTAACGCTTTTTGATGGGCATAATGACTTTTCACTTCTATTTTCATATTTTTAATTAGGGTCGGGTAAGCCCGACACCTACTATCGACTATCGACTACGGACTATGGACTATTAGCTAATTTATTTATCCCAATTCACAACATCATCTTCGCTCTCTCTGCCGTCGCGGCCCAATGAATATAGGTCATAATCAGGCCGGTTCTGTCCGGGAGATTTGTACTGGTATTCGTTTCCCCAGGGATCTATGGGTTTTTTTTCCAGGTAAGGACCATTCCAGTTTATTGCTGAAGAAGGCCTGGACAATAAAGCATCTAAGCCTTCTTCTGTGCTGGGAAAAGCTCCGTTATCGACTTCATAGAGCTTTAAAGCCAAGGATATATTGCTTGATATGTCGGCTTTTGCTGCTGCAATTCTACCCTGCTCGCCCTTTCCAGTAAGCCGGGGGAAAACCATTGCTGCAAGAGCAGCGATTATAACCACCACCAGCATTATCTCAATAAGAGTAAAAGTTTTTCTGTTCATACGCACCTCCAGGTCTATTAGGTTTTACCAACTTTAAATCCGAAGCACGAAATCCGAAATTCGAAACAAATTTTAAATTTTCAAAATTCTAATATCCAAAATAAAATCCACCGTTTCGGTGATTTGAATATTAGAGTTTAGAGTTTGTTTTGGGTTTCGAGATTCGGATTCAACTACTCCATATTACCCCATTAACGAGCTATCTATAATTATCTAAATCTAGTTATTTTCTATCCCTATATGTTCAAACCATGCCTGCTCCAGGTCGTCAAGGTTGCCTATTCCCGGAGCATAAGCTGCCTTTAAGGCCCCATCAAGGCTTTCTCCGTCACGCAGCTTCCTGCAAAATTGGGAGAATTTATCGATTCCGTAGCGCTCTGCCATAAAACTGACTAAAGAACCGGCCTGATAATAAAAAAGCCGTATCAGCTCATCTCCTCTTAAAGCCATTAAAGGCTTGTTACTGCTAACGGCTAAAGCGTTTTCATAACTAACATTATCGTCTTTTTTGACTTTGCGGATATCTATCTGAGTCAAGTCTTTTAAGCTCAGGATATTTCCTTCATCAACAAAAACATCCATAACCTGCTTTATCTCTTCTATCCTTGATTTCTCGCTCCACTGAGCGACACCCTCATCAAGCCAGAGAGGAACTTCGCCTTTAAATCCTACGAAATCCCTAAAGATCAAATGACCCATCTCATGGGGAAGAATAGAATAAAGAAACTGCTCGCTCCGTGAATAACTAGCGATTATCTTTTCCTGATAAAACGCGCTTCCTCCTGACCACTGGGGCATGCCCGTTCCTTTGACATAAGAATCTTTATCAGGGTATATATAAATCCTCACCCTGTTATCCCAAGTCCAGAAATTCGAATGCCGGCTGTAGCCAAAACTGCGGGCTATACGCACATAATCTTTTTCAGCCTTGCGTAGGACTTGCTTGGCAAAACTGCTGTCACCTTTCAGATAATAAACTATAAAATGATCTCCCTTCTTTTCCTGCCAGTTTAAATCTTGAGAAATAACATTTATAAATCCTAAAGCCAGCAATACAATAAGGCAAAAAAATATTTTTTTCACTATCCCACCATAAGATTAAGCTCAAAAATCGGCAACAACATCGCAACCACTATAAATCCTATAACAAGCCCCATGCTGACTATCATCAAGGGCTCTAAAATGGTTGTAAAAGTCTTTACGCTTTCTTCGGTATCCTGCTCATAAGAGCTTGCCAGCTCAGACAAAGGAGCTTCGAGCTTGCCTGACTCTTCACCGATAACTATCAAATTAGTCATGAAAGCAGGAAATACTTTAAAATGCCTTAGAGTCCTGCCTAAAGAAGCTCCCTGCTTTAGCTCATCGTAGCCTTTAATAAAATTTTCCCGGATTATCTCATTGCCTATGACCGGAGCAGTTAACTCTATAGACCTTAATACCGATATCCCGCTTTTGATCAAAAGCTCTAAAGTGCGGCTCAGTAAAGCTATTTCCTTCTTAAGCATTAAATCACCGAGTATAGGTATTTTGAGTATCAACGCGCTGAAGAATACCTTACCTTCCTGTTTTTGTAAAAACATTCTTATAAATATAATTATGGCAGCAATCCCCGCGGCTATTGCCCACCACCAGCCGGACACAAAGCCACTTACCTTTATCAATATCTTGGTCGGTACCGGTATATTTTCTCCGAGGTCGTTAAAAATATTCATCAATCTGGGCATAACAAATGTAAACATAAAAATAATCGTGCCCAGGCCGACGCAACCCATTATCAAAGGGTAAACCATTGCCAGGCGGACCCTTGAAATAAGTTCTTCGCGTTTTTTACGGTAGTCGGAAAGCCTGAAAAGCACTTCTTCCAGCTTTCCGCTGTCTTCTCCTGCCTGGACCATAGAAGTATAAAAAGGAGAAAAAATCTTCGGATACTGGCTAAGGCATTGAGAAAAGCTGACACCCTCTTTCAAGTTAACGTAGATATCTTTGATTATCATGCTGAAAGCCTTGCTTTGGGTCTGCTCAGATAAAATGCCCAAGGCTCTTAGGATAGGTATTCCGCTTTTTATAAGCGTGGCTAATTGCCTGGAAAAGATTATTATGTCCTGAGATTTGACTTTTTTATTTTTCAATTTTGCCGGGATTTTTTCTTGATCCTGCTCAGCTTCCTCTATCTTGACCGGAAAATATCCCATCTCCTCGATGCGCTTAAAGGCTTTTTCCTGATCAGGAGCCTCGATATAGCCCTGGATTATTTTGTGAGGGCCTTCTTTTGCCCGGTATTGGTATAATGGCATGATTCTCCTTTAAATTAGGGTTAGGTATTAGGGGCTGGGTATTAGTTTTAACCCTAGACCCTTTTCCCTTAGTCATTTTATCTAGATATCTTCCAGCTCTTCAGTTACATATTTATTAAGGCGGCTGCGCTCTCCGCCGGTCAGATCCAAGAAACAGATCCCGATATCAAAATGTTCATCATCTATTTTTTTTGTCCATATCACTTTGCTTAAACACCTTATTGGCTCTTTTTTATCAGGCAGATCTATTTGTAAATCCAAAAGGCTATTGGTCTTTAGGTCTTCAGCGGCAACAAAAGCAAGGCCGCCGGCACTGATGTTAGAGCTGACAGAAAAATTATCAGTCTGGATTTCCTGAGAAGAACCCGCACTTTTATCTTTTACAATTTTATATCT
>JAFGHG010000035.1 GCA_016939345.1 Candidatus Omnitrophota bacterium | reverse complement strand
GCTTTTTCATCCTGAAAATCATTATAATCGATTTCGTTTAAAAAACAACCCTTTATTTTTTACTTTTCAAAAATATTCTTTTATGGTATAAGTATCTGGTTAATTTTTTTAGGTTGCAATTGTCTGCTTACTTTAAGGAGGAAAAATGGCAGAAGTACGAATTGAGGGTAATGAAAGCTTTGAAAAAGCTTTAAAGAAATTCAATGCCCAGTGCAAAAGAGAAGGCATTGTTAAGAAATTCCGGGAACGGCAATACTATACCAAACCGTCGCAAAAAAGGAGGGAAAAAAGAAAGAAACGTTAAGGTGTCCATATCTGTTAATCCTGCCTTTTTATAGGGCCAGCAGGTTTTAGCCGGCCCTTGAGTGCGGTAAAAATCCAGAATATGTTTTAAGGAGAAACGAAGACATGGAAGAAGAAAAAAAGATTTATTTAGGAAATTTAGAATTCGGACTCAGCGAGGACGACCTGAAATCAGCTATAGAGTCCAAAGGTGTGAATGTATCAGAAGTAAAAATAATCAAAGATAAATTCTCTGGCAGGTCCAAGGGTTTTGGATTTGCAGAATTTGAGACTTCTGATCTCGCCCAGCAGGCAATAGATGCTCTTAACGGCGTAGACCTCAACGGAAGGCCTTTACGTGTAAGTAAAGCCCAGAAGATGAAACCCCGCCGTGATAATTTCAGCCAAAGCCGTACAGGATATAACTCCGGCTCAAGATTCGAAAGATAATCAACAAAAAGGAGTAAAAGGAAATAGCCGTTCCCCCTTTACTCCTTTTTTTATTTTCCAGCCTATAATTTAAATCATTTCACTTTCCTCATCGCCTCGTTTTACAATCTTTTTACAATCATTTTACCCTTTCCTGACAACTCTTTTTTCGATTCATTGTATAACTTAGTCAGAGAAGAGTTATTGGAAGAACAAAAAAACCTAAAAGGAGGTGTAAAGTGAAAAAAAGTACTTCGATGATTGTCTCTCTGGCTATGGTTTTAAGTCTAAGCTTAAACATAGCTGCCATGGCTCAGTCCAAAGGCCCGGTGCAGAGCTTTATTGAGGCTCTGGAGGTGGGTGAGCCTATTTATTATGAAAATCTTACTATAGTACCGATTTATTCCACCCAGATAAAAGACAGGACAGCCTATTACGCTTTGGATGAAGCTTTGGCGAATAACTGGATAAGTATTAACGAGCTGGAAGGGGGGCAGGTCCCGCAGGTCATGATAAGTAATAATTCAAATAAATATATTTACATCATGGGCGGAGAGATTTTGACCGGATGCAAGCAGGACAGGATAGTAGGCAGGGATGTTTTGATAAAGCCTAAAAGCAAAAACGTCATAGTTCCTGTTTACTGCGTTGAACAGGGGCGCTGGAACTATGAATCAGAAAAGTTTTACAGCAAAAGCAACCTGGGAACCCATGAATTAAGGTCTGCTGCCCAAAAGGGGGCTCCCGAAGCACAATCTTCGATATGGGGAAAGGTTGCAGGGTATTCCCGCAGGCTGAGTGTATCTTCAGAAACAGGCAATTACCAGGATATTTTTGAGGATGAGGCAGTAGCCCAAAAGTGCAGTGTCATTGAAAACCATATCAAAGATATACCTAATCTTAACAGGGATACTGTGGGCATAGCAGTGGGTCTTGGCTCCAGGATAGTAAGCGTGGATATTTTTGCCAACCCTGAGCTTTTTAGAAAACTTTGGCCTAAAATAGCCAGATCTTCGGCCCTTTCTTCGGTCAGCGAGAGTGCAAACGGCACCATAACCCAGAACATGGCAGCGGCTTTTTTACGCGATCTTCACGCAAAGACATATCAGCACAAGACCGCTATCGATCTTGGGTATGAGCTTACTGTTTCGGATAATCAGGTAAATGCCAATGCTTTGGTCTATAATGGCGTTATTCATCTGGCAGCTTTCACTCCTAAGCCTGATTACCAATCCGTTGATGATCACTATAAAAGCACAGATCCTAATCATGAGAGAAGGATTCCGGTAATAAGAAGGTAATTTAAAAAGGAGGTAGCCATGAATTATTTTAAAAAAACAAGTTTGATCAGTTCAGCAGCCTTATTGATTTTCTTCAATATAAGCCTTTATGCTGAAGTAAGGGTTTCGGCAATAGCTGACAGGCCTATTGTCGTTGTCGGCCAGGATCAGAATATCGTGGTCAAGGTAGGGTTGATCGCCGACAAAGATAAGAAAACTAAACGCATGCCAATAAACCTGGCTGTTGTTTTGGATAAGTCCGGTTCAATGGGCAGTAACCAAAAAATGGAAAATGCAAAGCTTGCCGCCTTGGATGTCATACAGCGTCTGGACGAAGAAGATATATTTTCACTGGTTATTTATGATGATGAGCCCAGGATTTTAATCCCGGCACAAAGAGTTAAAAACAAGGATTATCTGGCTGGTCTGGTGAGAAATGTTTACTCCGGCGGTTCGACTGCTTTATGGGGAGGGGTAAATTTTGGAGCTGCCGAAGTAAGGAAAAATCTTTCCGATCAGTATATTAACAGGATAATACTCCTTTCCGACGGCCTGGCTAATGTCGGGCCTCAGTCAACAGAAGAGCTTTCGGAGCTCGGACGCAGATTGAGCCATGAAGGGATAACAGTTTCAACCGTTGGTGTAGGCCTTGATTACAATGAGGACTTGATGGCCGGCTTGGCTAAGGGTTCGGATGGAAATTTTTATTTTGCCAAAAACAGTGATTCCTTGCCGGAAATATTCAGCCAAGAAATCGGCGAGGCCATGACCTTGCAGGCAAAGGATATCAAAATCCATCTAGAATGTTTGGGTGAAGCCAGGCCGGTTTCAGTTATCGGCAGAAAAGGCAGTATAACTGAAAAAAGCTTTGAGCTCGGCATCAAAGACCTTTATTCTAACAGCGAAAAATTCGCTCTTTTTGAGATGAGCCTGCCAAAAGGCAAAGACGGCCAGGTTATTAAGGCAGCCAGTATAAGCATTGAATACACCGATCCTTATAGCCGTAAAGCTTATAAGGATACAAAGGAGGTTACCATAAAATACACCGGGAACATTGAAATGGCCGATCAGCAGCTTAATAAGGACGTAGTCAAAGACGTTGCCTTAAACCGGGTATCTGTTCAGAATGAGCAGGCAGTCCAGCTATCTAAACAGGGAAAGTACAAAGAGGCTTCAAAGCTTTTTGAAAAGGGTAAGAGGGAGCTTGAAAAAAGCGCTGCAGTTTGTGATAATGATAGTGAGCTGCTTGGCGCAGCAAAAGATGCCGGTTCTTTGGCCGCGAGCCTTATAAGAAACAAAAGCTTAAGCTCTTTTGAGTACAAAGCGACTAAAAGTAGAAGCTACGGAATAACCAATCAGCAGAGAGCCTGGTAAACCTGTAGCTTTGATATTCAATGCCTGTGCAGGATTTAGTTCCTGCACAGGATTATTAATTTTTTATGAGTAAGCGTAAACTGACCCCACATTTAGGCTGGTTGTTTGTAGTTGTGGTTTTGGTGCCTGGCATTGTCCTGAGCGCTATAGCCATGCGTTCAATAGGGGTTGAAGAGATATACATAGAAAAAAGCATTGAAAAAATTCTCTTTGCTGAAGTCTCATACGTAGCTTCAAGAATAAACTCCCGATTAGCAGAGATAGAAGATGATCTCAGCTCTTCCATTGACCCGCCGCCTTTGGACCGATTAAAGGAAAGTTTCGCTCAATGGGAAAAAACAACCCCTTTAGTGGGAGTGCCTTTTCTGGTTTCTCCTTCAAGCGAGATCTTATGGCCTAATTACAGTCAAAACCTGAACGATGAAGAGAAAACTTTTCTTGATTGGAACCGCAAATTCTTGTCTAACGAGGCCAGGATACCTGTATTTGAAAATGTAGCTGTGGCTTATAAGGATGATATACTTCAAAGCACTCGAGAGCAGTACTTAAATCTTGAGCCGGGAAAATCGCTCGAGAGAGTTAAAGGAGTAGCTGATGACTATCGGGGTTCAAGCCTTAGCCAGGAGAGCTTTGCTTCCGGCAGTTACAGCAGCGCTGACAGCTCCGGATCTCAGAACCAGGTTCTGGCCGCCCAAAGCGCTATACAGGAGTTTCAGAGCAGCCTTCCCATACGCAAGAAAGTATATGAAAAAGCAAAAGAGCAGGGCCAGAATGTGCTTTACCGCTCAGTAAAGGTAGGCCAATCACTTCCTTCAAAACAATCCGAATCAAAAGACCAGGAGTCTATTTTTATTTCAGAACTTTTAAATTTCAGCGAGATAACTTCCCGAAAAGATAAAGGCATCATTCCCAGGTCTATAGACGGAAAGCTTAGCTTTCTTTTCTGGAAAAGGATTTCCGGCGGCTATGTTCTTGGTTGTGTACTGAGTCAGGAACACTTTAAAGACTTAATACTGGAAATGCTTCCTTCTGTTTATTCTCCCTCAAGGATATTGACGCTTTTGGATGAGAACGGCAAACCCCTTATTATGCCTTCAGAACATAGTGTAGTTGACTGGCGTAAACCCATCGTAGCCAGTGAAATCAGCGAGGTGCTTCCCCGCTGGGAAGTGGCAACTTATCTTAGTGACCCTAACATGATATCTTCAAGGGCCAGGGCAAGAGAGCTTATCATGTGGATATTGATAGTCATGCTTTATGCTTCTATACTGAGCGGGGGCGTGGTCATATTAAGGCATATGCGCAGCGAGATAGACCTTGCCCAGAAAAAGACAAGTTTTGTGGCTAATGTTTCTCATGAGCTTAAAACCCCTCTTACTTCCATACGCATGTTTACCGAGATGTTAAAAGAAAAGAAAGACCTGGCAGCAGAAAAGAAAGACCAATACCTTGCCCTTATGATGTCTGAAACAGAACGGCTGACCCGGCTTATCAATAATGTCCTTGATTTCTCCCGTTCAAGCGGGGCAAAAAAACAGTACGATTTTAAAGTCTGCGACCTGGTTGGTTTTTGCCGGAAATGCCTGGAAGATGAGCGCCTGCGCTTTGAGAGCAAAGGGTTTAAAGTTGTTTTCAATAAAAGCACAGACAGCTTAGATTTGTTATTTGATCAGGAGTCGCTGAAGCAGGTTCTGTTGAACATACTTGAGAATGCCGAAAAATACTCGCCCAGGATTAAAGAAATAGAATTAGAAGTCTTAAAAGATAATAGTTCTGCGGTTATTCAGATAAAAGACAGAGGCGTTGGAATAAATGCCCGTGATGCCAAGCATATTTTTAAAGAGTTTTACCGGGTAGATGATTCCCTTACCAGCAGTGTCCGGGGAACAGGCCTTGGCCTGACTATAGCTAAAAAGATAATCTCCGACCACGGCGGAGATATCCAGTATCAGCCTCGCGAAGGCGGCGGTAGTATATTTAAAATAATCATACCTATTAGGAGGGATTAACTGATGAAGCAGAAAATACTGGTAGTGGAGGATGACCCTTCGATATTGACCGGATTGACCGACATACTGAGCAATGAAGGGTATGAGGTGTTTGCAGTAACCCAGGGTGATGAAGCCCTGGATATATACCGCCAGAAAAAGCCGGATCTGATTTTACTTGATATCATGATACCCCAGATAAGCGGTTATGATGTCTGTAAGGAAATACGCAGAATTGATTTGGCCACACCTATACTTATGCTTACTGCTAAGAGCCAGGAGGTTGATAAGGTGGTGGGGCTTGAATTAGGGGCTGATGATTATATTGTTAAGCCTTTCGGCCTTAAAGAACTTGTTGCCCGTGTAAGAGCTGCCTTGCGGCGCAAAGTCGATAAGTCTTTTAAAAAGGACGATGCTCCTTTCAGCTTTGCCGATATACACATAGACCCTAAAACCTTAGCAGCTACAAAAAAAGGCAGAAGAATAGACCTTTCTTTGCGAGAAATTCAATTATTGCAGTTTTTTTTCAAGCACCAAGGCGAAGTCCTTGACCGCTTCACTATCCTGGATGAGATTTGGGGGGTAAAATATGAAGGGACAACCCGTACTCTTGATCAGCATATCGCTAAATTAAGACAGAAGATTGAGGATAAACCTTCCAATCCAAAATATATTCTTACAATTCACGGAGCAGGCTATAAATTTGTCGCCAAAACCTAAAAAATGAAAGTATTCATAAGCGATCTGCATCTGGGTGATGGTTCGCGGACAGATGATTTCAGCCGCGACAGGGAACTGCTTGAATTTCTGGATTTCATCGAAACAGAGGATGCTGAGCTGATAATACTCGGCGACTTCCTGGAGCTTTGGCAGGCTGATCTGGACAGAATATTGTTTGCTCATGCCAAAGTGATAGAACGGCTGCTTAAGCTAAACGGGAAATTGACTTATGTTATCGGAAACCACGATTACATACCTTTTATCCGTTATACCGAGCTTGGCCTTGGGGTCTGCCAGGAGTATCACAGCAGTTCTCTTGCTCTCATAGCTGAACACGGACACAAATATGACATATTTAACCGCTACAAAAATCCTTTACGGGCGGTTCAGTGGCCGCCGGGTATGTATTTTACCCTGGCCGTAGCTTATTTAGAAAGGTTTATCCACCCTGATATAGACCAGTGGGCTAAAAACGCTATTTTGCGCTTTGATGATTTTACCCAAAAAGCAATTTCCCTGAAAAATAAAGTCAATCCCAGCTCCAGTGAGTATGTTAAAAGGGGAGGCCATTTCGGCGAGTTCACCAGGGCTGTCAAAGCTCATATCGCTAAGGGAATAAAAGTAGTTGTATTTGGCCATACTCATAATGCCCAGTTAGAGGCCATAGGAACCGGGATATATG
>JAFGHG010000034.1 GCA_016939345.1 Candidatus Omnitrophota bacterium | reverse complement strand
TTTGAAAAAAGTCTTCAGGTTGAGTTTGAATTGAAATCCCTGCTTTCTTAAGGCGTAAAAAGGCAGTATAACCTGCAGGATTCCTCCAGATAAAACGCAAACCACCAAAATATAATTTTCAAAAAATTTACTGAAAAAAAGCAGCCCTATTACAAATGAAACATTTAAAAATGCCGGGGTTATAGACGGTATAAAAAATCTTTTCAGGCTATATAACAGCGCAAAACTGTTTACAGAAAGGCCGATGAAAAAAAGATAAAGAAAAGTTATCCTGGCAAAAGAAACTGTCTGGCTAAACTTTTGGGCCGACTCTACAAATCCCGGGGCCAGAATCATGACCAGGTATTTGGCGAAGAACACGCCAAGCAAAGTAAAAAAAAGGAGAACGACCGAACAGAGAGAAAGCAGGTTGTTGCCGGTCTCAAATAATTTTTTTTTATTATCGTTTAATTCCGAAAGTACAGGAGTGGCCACAGAATCGGCAAACCCCTCACCAAAGATGCTGCGAAAAAGATTGGGAAGCCTAAAGGCTACTATAAAAGACTCAAGCAAAGCTGTGGTGCCGAAAAACTGAGCCACCAAAACATCCCTGACCAAACCCAAAAGCATGGAGATGCCGGTACCCAGGCTTACTATGGATGTATTTTTTGTGATTTTCTTAAGCATATATATGATCCGCAAAAAGGACTTGACATCTACAGGCTAATCTTATAAAATCCCTTTCATTAATATAAGGAGGAAATACCTATGCCCCAAAGAAAAACTTCGAAAAAAGACTTAAAACAGAACAAAAAAAGAAAATTAAGAAATCTCCAGGTAAAGGAAAAAATAAAAGCAGCTATAAAGAAATTCAAAAAATCACTGGATAATAAAGATGCTGCAGCTAAAAATCAGGCCCTAATGGAGATGTGCAGGACCCTGGATAAAGCTGCCAGCAAAAAGGTCATACACAAAAACAAAGCCGCCAGAAAAAAGAGCCGTTTGTCAAAACTTCTCAAAAAAACTTCCTCTTAAAAATAGCCCTTCTTATTTACCGGCAAATCCGATCTTTAAACCAGCATATTCGGGTCTAAGTAGCTTTACCAGTAAAGTCTGAAGTATTAGGCGGGAATCTTTGCCGCCCTCTTTGATGCTGCGGTCAGCATCCCAGACATAAGATAAACAAACTTGTTTTTGTTTTGATTTAGCTGACTTTGAAATGTTATTGACAATCACGCCTATAAGCTGGGGGCCAAACTGGTTTTGTTTTGGGCTCTGAGCGTATAAATTTTCCAGGACATAAAGACACCCCTGCAGGTCTTTTCTCTCAAAGCTTTTTATAAAATCATAGATTGATAAATCTCTCTTTGAAAAACCAGCCCTTACCGGCGGCAGGCCTTTTAAAAGCACCGAGAACAGCCTATCTTTTGCTCTGGCCAGCTCTTTTGCAACAAAGTAATAATCCTTTTCGCTTTCAAAGATTAAAAAACCTGCAGCCAAAATTTTTTTTATATTTTCAGAGAGAAAATTTCTTGCCAAAAGAGGTAACTCGAGAAAATCTTTAAAGATAAAAAGCTGTATGTCATGCAAGGACCTGGTTAATAAATTTTCCTGAAATTCCTTGAGCTCTATTTCCTTTGAAAAAACAACCGAAGTATTAAGGAGGCCGGCCTTGCCTTTTAAAATCCTGGTTTTTATATTTTCTATAGCCCTCTTCCGGGCATAAAAATCATTCCCGCAGATCAGGAAGGCCCTTGTCTTTATATTCATTTTATAAATTTAAAAACACGAATCTACACAAATAAGTATTCGTGTCAATTCGTGTCATCTGGCAGATATGAAAAGCTACCAGGCCTCAGCCACAGCCTCCACTATCCGCCGCGCAGCATCGTCGATTAATTCAATCTGGGCTGATTCCTCGCTTGCTCGATTAATGAAATAAGTCGATTCTCCGACCACGGTCTTTTTTATCAATTCTTTTCCCGAAGAATCAACGAGTATAATATTTACATACAGCCTTAACCTCTGCTCCTCTACATCATCGTTATCAGTATAACGCACAGTCTCTTTCTTATAGTCATCGACAGTGCAGGTAAGTGATAAGGCTTCAGGGTCTTCGTTTACAACTTTAAGGCCGCCATCGATATTGAATTTGGTTACGATTTCATTAGTTAAACGGTTTTCGATTAAAATCGGAAAACTGGTATATCCTGAATACTTTCTGTCCTCAGATGTTATATTTATCTTGTTTTCAACCGGCTTGATCTTAATCTTGTATCCGTCATAAAGAAAACCCCGGGTAGTATATCCGCAGCTGACAAGAAAAATAATAATTAATAAAACGAGTAGTTTTCTCATAGCTTAACTCCTGGATTTTTTCTTCTTAATTGGTATTGGCTAAACTTTCTTCTATCCTTTGCACCTGTTCATCAGCTTGATGCTGCAAATCCTGGGTTTGCTGTTTTGCCGGTTTTGCCTCATTTTGTTTTTGCAATCTCTCCAGGCGTTCATCTTCGGACTTGACCCGGGCTATTTCTGCCTTGATACGTTTCTCCTCCTTGAGCTGCTGGGCTTTTAATTTAGCTTCTTCTATTTTTTTCAGCTTGGCTTCTTTGGCGGCTTTTTGCTTGGCTAATTTTTCCTGACGGATGCGCTCAGCCTCAAACCTGGCTTCTTCGACTTTTTTTAACTTGGCTTGCCTGGCCTCTTCTTTTTTTCTTAAGTTTTCCTGACGTATTTCTTCTGCCTTAAGCCTGGCTTGTTCTATTTTTTTCAGCTTGGCTTCTTTGGCGGCTTTTTGCTTGGCTAATTTTTCCTGACGGATGCGCTCAGCCTCAAGCCTGGCTTCTTCTATTTTTTTCTCTTTTGCTAATCTAGCTTGTTCTTTCTTCTCTAACCTAGCTTGATTTGCTGCTTCTTGCCTGGCTAGCTTCTCCTTTATAGCCTCTTCAGCTTTTTGTCTAGCTTCTTCTATCTTCTTTAAACGAGCTTGTTCAGCAGCTTCTTTTTCAGCCAGTTTATCCTGGCGAGCCCGTTCTGCCTTCAGCCTAGCTTGCTCTTGCCTTTGCAGCTTGGCTTGTTTTGCTGCCTCTTGCCTGGCCAGCTTATCTTGCTGGGCTTTATCGGCTTTAGCCTTTTCTTCTTCTATTTTTTTCAGCTTTTGCTCTCTTATAGCCTCTTTTCTTTTTCTGGCCTCTTCAAGCTGGCGCTCTTTTTCTCCTCTTAAAGCCAGTTTTTGATCTTTACGTTCTTCTATTTTCTTCAAGGACTCCTCCATGCGGATCTTCTTTAGCTCCTGGACCTCAGCCAATCTTCGGTCTCTGGCCCTTTGCCTTTCTTCCAATTTACTCTCTTTCTCTCTTATCTTTTCTGCCTTTTTTTCTTCTATTGTTTCCATCTTCTTCTTTTTTTCCCATTCTTTACGGGTAAGGTTAAGCCTGATCAACTCATTAAGCTCTTTAGCCTTTTCTATGGCAGAATCGTAAAAAGAAGAATCCGGGTAATTATTGATGACTTTTTTATAATAAATGACAGCGCTTTCATATTTATTCTGTTTTTCATAGAATTCTGCTATCTCAAAAACCTTGCGCGCCTCTTTATCCCTCAGCCTCTTAAGCTGTTCTTCTGCCTCCGAGGAAATCTGCGCCTCAGGATGTTCTTTTATGAACTCATCAAGTCTGCTTGTGGCTTCGCTCAGATAGGTAGAATCATAATCGGCTCCGGGAAAGGCCTTTGACGTGGAAATAGCCAGTTGATATTTAGCCGGAGCAGCCCATTCAGAATCTGAGTAGTTATCGATTGTCTTCTGAAAGGCTTCTCTGGCTTCATCGTAACGGCCAAGTTCCATCAATATCATTCCCATTTTGTATTGAGCTCTGGGGGCATAATCTGAATAAGGGACTTTATCTACTATTCTTTGAAAAATCTCAATAGCCGGATGGTCAACAAAATCATATACAGAAACTCCCAGCAACTTTTTATGTTCACGGTTTAAGAAATATTCGCCAATACCATAGATACGCTCAACTGCTTCATTGATCCTCTGGCTGTTGGGATAGGAATCAATGAGCTTTTGATACTCAAGATAAGCATCATAAGGCTTATTGAATTTCTCCAGGCACATGGCGACAAAATATTGGGACTCTGCAGCTTCTTTGGAGTCAGGATAATGGACAAGAAGTTTTTTAAATTCCTTATAGGCTTTTTTATAATCACCTGCATCATAAAGCTTTTCTGCCTCTTTGTACTGCAGATAAGGCGTAGCAAGCGCTGAATATTTAGGATTTTTCCATTTCTGAGTCTTGGGAGACCAGATCCAGAAAGAATAAGCATTAAAAGAAAATTGCAGTAAGATTATTAGGAGAAGGATTTTTTTTGGTTTAAGTCTCATATAAAAATAGAATTAAAAATAAACAAGCTATGTTAAATATTTAAAAACTATATCAAAGGAGTCTGTCTTTGTCAAACCAATAATAAAAACAGAAATTTCAGCCTTTAAGCAACAGGCCCTGCCGCAACCTGGCCAGGCTGATAAAAATCATAGCGCTAAAAAGGTAATATAAACATAACTCTATGGCAGTTAGAGAGTAAGAAATTGAAGCAAATTTTAAATTAGCAAGGTTTCTGACGATTTCAAAAAAATATGAAGTCAGAAAAGACAACAAACTGCCCAGGCTCTGTACAACAAAAGTCAATGGAGCAAAAAAAAGCAAAAGGAAGGTGACTGCCAGGATAACGGTAAAAAAAGGTATCAAAATCAGATTAGCCAGCGGGCTTAGCAGATTGATTTTGCTAAAATAAAAAGATATTAAAGGCAAAAGCAGGAACCAGGCGAAAAAAGAAGAAAAAAAAGTATATTTCAAATAACAAATTAGCGAATTAGAGGGTTTACTTATCTTAAAATGCCGAAAACCTGCGATAATGGCAAAGACGGCAACAAAAGAAAGCTGAAAACCTATGCTAAAAATTGCTGACGGATCTAGAACAAGAATGATCAGCCCGGCCAGGCCAAGAGAATTTAAAACATCTATTTTCCTGCGAAGCAAAAAACCCATGACAAAGGACGAATACATAATAAGAGCTCTGACAGTCGGGCCTGAGGAACCGGTAAGAAAAGTATACGAATATATAAAAAGCAAGGACATGATCAAGCTTGCTTTGAAAGGGATATGAAAAAAACGCAGGCAGAAGAAAAATAGCATAGAACAAAGCCCTATATGCAATCCGCTTATGGCTAGAAGATGCGCTGCCCCGGCTCTAGAAAAATGGTCCCTTTCATGCCTTATCAGCTCTCTTCTACCGAGAAAAGCAGCACTTATGAATCTATAGGCTTGGTCGCTGCAGTTTTGCTTCAGGACAGAAAGAAAATATTCTAGGGTCTTTTTTCTGATCTCATATATTTTTGCTGAAGGAATAAGCTGGATGTTTGAGTCTTTTTTAATCCAGAGGTTATAAAACTCATGCCTGTTAAAATAGTGCCTGCTTATTTTTGCCTTTGTTTCATAAAGACACATATACTGCAAGGATTTCGTGTAATCTATAGCATTAACAACAAAATTAAACGGCTGATTATCGGCCTTGAGCAACTGGACTTTAAGGGTTCTTCTGCCTTCGTTTTCTTGGTCCAAGCTTATGACTCTGAATTTGACTGAAACCGCTCGCCCCAAAAAAGTATCTATATTCTTTTTGTTAAAACTGCTTATGCTGCAGCTTCCAAGGCAGATGAATAAAAATATTATAAACAGATCAGAAAGGACGGGTTTGTTCCGGGAATATTTAAAGGAAAGTATTAAAAAAACAGCAGATAAAAAAAGGAAAAATAAAAAATGCCCGAAGACTTTACCTATCAGTAAACCCAGGGAAAAAAAGACAAAAAGGGAAAAAGTAAGTTTTGCTGATAAATCGGTTCTATGCACGGGCAATATTTAAAAATCAATATAATTCTGAATGCTCTGAGCGGTTTTTTCACCTATGCCTTTAACTTTCTTTAAGTCCTCTATGCCCTCGAACGGCCCGTTGAGCCTGCGGTATTCTACAATTCCTCTGGCTGTAACCGGACCTATGCCAGGTATCTTTTCCAAATCCAGCATTGAAGCCTGGTTGATATTGATACTAGAAAAAACTGGGTCGCCAGTCTCAAGCATATCCTGTTTGGGCTGAAGATCTCTTTGGATAAATGAAGAATTATTAAAATAACGCAAGGTTGCCGAAAAAAGAATCAATGCGCCTATGGCAAGAAGAATAAATCTTTCTTGGCGGGTCAAGTAGAACATACTTCAATTATTAAAAATCCAAAATATACGCTCAAATGGTTAGGTTTATCGGTAACGATGCCCGTTTCGGTCAAGTTGTTAGGTTACGTAACATAATAAAAATAAAGACGTTACCATAACCCAAGTGCGATACGGGCTTCGTAACCCTAGCCTACAGACAAAAACTTGAAAATAGATATTTTAACTAGAGCACGATATTGACGATTTTTTTGTCTATATAAATGATCTTTTTTGGCTGGCTGCTAGAGACTGCCTGCTTGATCTTCTCCTGGGATAAAGCTTTTTCTTCTACCTCTTTCTGAGACCAGTCGGTTTTTATCATCAACTTATCTCTTACTTTTCCGTTGATAAGCACAGCGATCTCAACCTCTTCACTGACCAAATATTTGCCTATTGCTTTAGGCCATGGACGCTGCAGAACTGAAGAAGTGCCGCCTAGGATTTGGTTGACCTCTTCGCTTACATGCGGGGTAAAAGGCGCAAGCAAAAGAAAAACTGTTTCAACTGCCTGGTGCAGTATATCTTTTGCTATCGTATCTTCGTTAACTGTCTTATGTGTCTGATTGACTAATTCCATAATCCTGGAAATAGCGGTGTTGAATTGAAAATTTCCCTCTAGGTCTTTAGTCACAGAGTGGATTGTAGAGTGAATCTTATTTAAAAGTTCTCTTTCCGGCTTGGACATCTCACCAGAACCTTTGGGAGGTTCGTAGGATTTGAGCATATCGACTAAACGTAAAGCCCGATGCAAAAACCTCCAGCAGCCTTGCAGACCTTCATCCTGCCATTCAGCGTCTTTCTGGGGCGGACCCATAAATAAAATGTACAAACGCATAGTATCTGCGCCATATTTATCAAGTATATAGTCGGGAGCTACTACATTGCCTTTTGATTTAGACATCTTTGCTCCGTCTTTTACTATCATGCCTTGGGTAAATAGACGCTTGAAAGGTTCGGAAAAAGATATAAGTTTTTCGTGATGAAGGAATTTGTTTATAAAGCGTGAGTACATAAGATGCAGGATTGCATGCTCGACACCGCCTATGTATTGGTCTACAGGCAGCCAGTAGTCGACATCCTCCTGTAAAAATGCCAGATCCTGGCTTTTGGGAGATATATATCTTAAAAAGTACCAGCTTGAATCTACAAAAGTATCCATAGTGTCTGTTTCCCGTTTTGCCTCAGAGGAACATTTAGGGCATTTCACCCGGATAAAGTCTTTTATATAGGTCAAAGGGGACTGACCTGTGGGTAAAAATTCCTGTACCTCCGGTAAAAGGACCGGCAGATCCTGCCAAGGAACAGGGACTTCGCCGCAATCCGGACAATAAATAATCGGGATAGGAGCCCCCCAGTAGCGCTGCCGGGAAACTAGCCAGTCACGGAGCTTAAAATTGACTTCTCTTTTTCCTATATCATTAGCCTCCATATATGAGGCAATCTCTTCTTTAGCATCTTCACAGGGAAGATTATCAAAATCTGAAGAATTCACCAAAAAGCCATCGCCTTCCCAGGCCCCTTCTGAATCAGGGGAATTCTTTGGTTTTTTAATTACTTCGATTATCTCCAAATCGTATTTTTTGGCAAATTCATAATCCCTGCTATCGTGGGCAGGAACACACATTATAGCTCCTGTGCCGTATCCGGTGAGTATATAGTTAGCTATCCAGACAGGTATTTTTTTTCCGTTCATGGGGTTAATTGCATATCTACCGCTAAAAATACCTTTTTTTTCGAAATTATCAACAGAGCGCGTAGAAAGAGGCTGGCTTTCTAATTCCTTTACAAATCCATGTATCTTATCTTTATCCGGAGAATCAGAAATCAATGCAGGAATTTTTGGATGCGCCCAGTTCAAAGCAATAAAGGTTGCTCCAAAAATAGTATCTACCCTGGTGGTAAAACAATCTAGTCCAAAGTCCAAGCCTTCTAGGGGAAAATGTATATTCACTCCATATGAACGGCCTATCCAGTTATCCTGCATAGTCTTAACCCTTTGAGGCCAGTCTTCTAATAGGTCAAGATCATCAAGAAGTTTACTAGCGTAATCAGTTATTTTAAAAAACCACTGCCTCAGGTTTTTTTGGATAACTTCAAAATTACAGCGTTCGCACCGGCCCTCTATTACCTGCTCGTTGGCTAAAACGGTCTTGCAGGAATCGCACCAGTTTACCGGGGCTTCTTTGCGGTAAGCCAAACCTTTTTCGTAGAGCTTTAAAAAAAGCCATTGGGTCCACTTATAATAATCCGGCAGGCAAGTAGTAACTTCCCTGTCCCAGTCATAGCCTATGCCCCAGCTTTTTAACTGCTGAGTTATTCTTTTGATGTTTTTTAAGGTCCAGTCCCGGGGATGGATCTTATGTTTTATAGCCTGGTTTTCAGCCGGAAGACCGAAAGCATCCCAACCCATAGGGTTTAAAACATAAAACCCGCACATCTTTTTATAACGGGCAACAGCATCGCCGATAATATAATTACGGGCATGACCTACGTGCAGCTCACTGGAAGGATAAGGAAACATCACCAGGCAGTAATATTTTGGTTTTGATCTTTGTTTGATGCCAACGTTAAATAAGCGGTTTTCCTGCCAATATTTCTGCCATTTTACATCGATATCTTTAGTGTATTGCATAGGTCTTATTATTGGTTATAAAGTTTTCTAACTGCCCTTAAATTATTGATATCATCTTCATCGCTATCCTTGGGCGTCTCCAGGATAAATGCTGTTTTTTGTAAATCCGGATGGTTGATTATAGCTTTAAAGCCTCTCCTGCCGATATTTCCCTGTCCAATAGCTAAATGACGGTCCTTTTTTGACCCCAGAGCTTCCTGGGTATCATTAAGATGCACTACTTTCAGGCGTTTTATGCCGACTTCCTTATCTATCTCTGTCAAGAGATCTTCCACGCCTTTGACATTGTCAATCTTATAACCAGCAGCCCAAGCATGAGCTGTATCCAAACAAACACCCACCCTCTCGCTCCATCCCAGCTCTTCCAAGATAAAACGGTGGTGGGAAAATTTATACCCCAGCCAGCTCCCGCTTCCTGATGTATTTTCCAGCAAAATAACAGTTTGGTTGCCGGCAGTCTCCTTTAATATTTTTTTCAAGGCATTTATCACTCTAAGCAGACCGCCTATCTCAGTTCCGCCTTTATAAGAGCCCATATGAGTAATCAGAAAGTTTGCCCCCAGTTTATCTGTTTCCTCCAAATCGAGGATAAAGTCACGTATGGTAGTCTTATAAAATGAGCGCCTGCTTGAAGCCAGGTTTAAAGTATAGGGTATATGGATGACAAGAGGCTTTATTTTGGCCTGAAGAATCTTTTGGCGGAACTTCTGTATATCTTCCTGGCTTAAATTTTCCTTGCGCCATTGCCGGGGATTCCGGGAAAAAATCTGCATGGTGTTACAACCAAGCTGTTCTGCCCTGTCTACAGATTTATAAATATTTCCCGATATTGATACGTGAACGCCTAATTTTAACAAAGGTCTTTTTTAATTTTTATTAAGCTTTATTTAAAACCGGATCAAAAAACTATATATACTGCAAGTGGAATTCTATCATAGTTATTAACTGTCAGCAAATAAAATTTATGAAAAAATACCAGACAGAACAAGCGGAAAACGAAGGTTTACCAGCGGTACCCGAGCTTAAGTGAAGGCCCGTATAAGACCATTTTCTCTTCCCGGGCCTGATCCAGGTCATGGAAATCAGAACCGGAACCAACACCGGTGTATAACAAATCTTTATGTTTTTGATAGATGTAATGAAAACCCGCACCTAAGAAAAAGTTGGGAGTGAAATGGTATAAAGCTTCAATATCAGTTGTAAATCCTGTACCCAGACCGTCGCCTTTATGCCACCAGTTGAAATTCCTAAGGTTCCAGCAGCCATGGGACTTTGTCTGAAGCCAAGCATAAGACATGCTGATATTTGAAGATAATTTCTCGGTTATTGAACCGCCCACCCTCAAGCCAATACGCGGACCTTTATAAGTGACCTCGTACTGAGAATTTAATCGGTTATAAGAACTCAAATCGGTTGTCCACCAGGAACCGTCTGCCATTTGCAATAAGAATTTGGTAGCCGGAGCAATCATGGTATGACGGGCTTTGTATTGTTGATAGCCGCCGAATACATCAAGATAGAGCCTGTCGACAATAAACAAGTTGGATAGATAATCGCCAAGATCATCTTTGGTCAAATCGAGAAACCGGTAATAAAGATTGGCATCCCAGTATTCTGCTCGGTTCTTGGTATCCTGCTCGCTTATCTGATAATTTACATAAGTTGACCCTGACATATAATTCCAATCTTCATCCTTGCTGGTTTTTTTATCGAAATTGCTAGTGGCATACCTGGCACTTATAAAAACATTAGGATATACTTTTGCTTCGGCATTGACAATGCCCATACCGCCTTCTATGGGAAAAGTTAGTTTGGAAAGCTTTCCTCCATTGGAATTTATTATTTCAAAACTTTGCTCTCCGGCAGTAAACATATATTCTGTATCTATTTTTATTCTGGCATCCTCAAGGGTCTGTTTGATTATTTCCTGGCGGCTTCTTGTCTTGTTCTCTTTCTCAACCTTTTCTACTTTCTCTTTTTGCTCCAGGAAATCTGCCCGTGCCTGATTGACGGCTTCAACCCTTATCTGGTCTGATCTAATATTACTTTCTTTGATCTTGTTTCGTAATTCCCTTTCTGCCATTTCCTGACGGGAAAGATAATCTTCGCTGGTCAAATAATCCTGAGGGGAAGTCTGATAATCAAGATTTCTTTGAAAAAGTCCAGGTGAGGATTCAACCAGATTTTCAACCGGTTGCGAGTAATTACTGTTTTGGATCTGAGAATTCCGCAGGGTTGAAGAAACATAGCTCTGCTCGATAATCTTAAGGTACTTTTGAGCATCCCTGTGGCCGGGGTCTATTGCCAGGCACCTTCTAAAAGAATCTTCGGCCAGGCGGTGAAGGCCACCGCGGAAATAATCAAGACCCTCCTCATAGAGAGATTGGGCAGCTAAGGAACCTTTTTGGGCATAAGCACT
>JAFGHG010000033.1 GCA_016939345.1 Candidatus Omnitrophota bacterium | reverse complement strand
GATAAACTGCTTAAATTTCTTAATTCCCGGGGAATTGGAGCAAGAATATATTATAGAAAACCTCTTTATGAAATGAAGCTTTTTAAGAGCCCAGGATTAAAAAAAATTTTCAATAACACTCAGCAGGCATCAGCTGAAGTGTTAAGCCTGCCGATGCATCCTTTTTTAAAAGAAAAAGATATCAGCTTTATTGCAAAAAATATAAAAGATTTCTACAAATAAGATGCATAAAGAGTCTAAGACAAGGTCAGCTGTTAAGACCATATCCTGGAGAGTCCTGGCTACCTTGACTACTACAACCTTGGTCTTTATCTTTACTAAAAAGATATATACAGCAGTTACCATAGGCTCTTTAGAAGCAGTTGCAAAGATTATCCTTTATTTTTTACACGAGCGCTTATGGAATAAGATAACTTTTGGTAAAAAAGAAGTAGTTCCTTTTGTAATCTGGTTTACAGGTCTTCCGGCCTCCGGCAAGACTGCTATTGCCGATTCCTTAGCAAAAAAATTGACTGAAAATAATTATGTTTTCGAACATCTTCACGGAAAGCAGGTCAGGTCTATTTTTCCTGAAATTGGTTTTGATAAGCTGGCCAGAGACGAGCATATCAAAAGAATAGGTCTATTGGCAAGTATTTTAGAAAAAAACAAGGTCATAGTGGTGGCCTCTTTTATTTCTCCTTATAAAGAGGCCAGGTCTTTCGTAAGAAATATTTGTAAAAATTTTATAGAAGTATATGTTGATACGCCCATTGAAGTATGCCAGGAACAGGATAAAAAAGGTTTGTATATAAAAGCAGAGCAGGGACTTATAGAAAATTTTACCGGAATAAACGACCCCTATGAACCTCCTGACAATCCTGAAATTATCCTCGATACCCGAAGATTTTCTTTAGATGAATGCGTTAACCAGGTTTTGATTTATTTGAGGAAGAATAGATTCCTTATCTAATCAATCATTTCAGCTTAAATATTTTTGAAAGGAGAGATCGATGAAAAAAAATATAATTCCCGAACCACATGGAGGATGCGGCCTGGTAAACCGCATAGTTCCTGAAATAGAAAGGGAGTCTTTTATTGAAAGAGCCTTAAGGCTGAAAACCTATACGATAAGTGCTCCCGATGTTTCTATCTTTTACCGTATAGCTGACGGAGCGCTTTCTCCATTGCAGGGGCCAATGAGCAAAGAGGAGTTCTATGCGGTGCTGGAGAAAGAGTATATAGTTAGAAATAATAAGAAATATGCCTGGACCATACCTTTTGCTTTTGCCGCAGCTAAGGCCGATGCCGAAGGCTTTGAGATCGGCGAGACAATTGCCGTACAGGATGAGTTCGGCCTTATAATAGGTACCATGGAGATTTCTGATATTTATAAGTTAGATAAAGATCTATATAATCAAAAAGTTTATATGACCAAAAGGCTGGACCATCCCGGTCCCAGGATTATAAATGAAGACAATCGTGGCTATCTTTTAGCCGGTTCGATTTGGGCTCTGCCTCAGCTGAATAAAACTACTTTCGGCAAATATATGCTTTCTCCGGAAGACACAAGGAGGCTGTTTAGTGAGCGCTCATGGGAAAGGATAGTTGCTTTTCAAACCAGAAATGCCCTTCATAGGGCTCATGAATATGCCATGGTTTATGCTCTAGAGAAACTTACAAAAGAAGGCTTTTTTACCGGAGTGGTGCTTAATCCTTTAGTAGGAGCCACCAAGTCGGATGACGTTCCGGCCGAAGTAAGGATGTCAACATACGAAGCCTTATTAAAATCAAAGTTATTAGGTTATGGAGACAGTGACGATAATTTCTGGAAGGGTAAAGATTATTCTTTTACCGATCAGATAGTGCTTGTGGGTCTTGATATGAAGATGTATTATGCCGGCCCAAAAGAAGCGATAATGCATGCAATATACAGGCAGAATTATGGATTCACCGATATTATAATCGGAAGAAAACATGCTGATGCTCATTTTGACAACGGCGATCCGGCCTGGGGCGATTTCGATGCCCATGATAAATTTGATAAGCTATCCGGGGAGCTTAAGATAAAACCGGTTAAAGTAGGTTTCGCCGGATATTTCGAAGAGATACAGAAAGTAGGCCTGATTGAGGATTACAAAGATAAAGGGTATCACCAAGTATCTATTTCAGGAAAAGAGCTGCGAAAGAAGCTGGCTAAGGGCCAGGCCATTGACGAAAGGATAATGCGCAGGCCAGTGGCTCAAATACTGATTGATTACTATAAAGAAAAAAACAGAGACAAAGAGATTGTAAGCAAGAATATAACCTGGCATGAATCGGGTATATCCAAGCAAGACCGCCAAACAAGAAACAGACAAAGAGGAGCTGTCTTGTGGTTTACAGGCCTTCCTTCTTCTGGCAAATCAACGATAGCTGTAGAGCTTCAGGCTTTGCTTTTTGAGATGGGCAATAATGTTTATGTTCTAGACGGAGATAACATCCGACACGGCCTCAATAAAGACTTGGGCTTCTCTCCTTTAGACAGGCAGGAAAACATCCGCAGGATCGGCGAAGTAGCTAGATTATTCGCAGATGCCGGGTTTTTGGTTATAACAGCTTTTATTTCTC